>CAMYYF010000011.1:0-19308 GCA_947303375.1 uncultured Lachnospiraceae bacterium | reverse complement strand
CACATTCCATGCCCATCAGCGCTGCTGCCGTAGCGGTTGCAACACCGTGCTGACCTGCGCCGGTTTCTGCGATGAGTCTTGTCTTGCCCATTTTCTTGGCTAGAAGAGCCTGACCGAGAACATTGTTTATTTTATGAGCGCCCGTATGATTTAAATCTTCTCTTTTAAGATAAATCTTGGCACCGCCCAGATCTTTGGTCATTTTCTCAGCATAGTAGAGTCTTGAAGGTCTGCCTGCGTATTCATTTAAAAGTTCAGTCAGTTCCCTGTTGAATTCGGGATCGTTCTTGTAATGATTGTATGCTTCTTCAAGTTCGATTACGGCATTCATCAAAGTCTCGGGAATGTACTGTCCGCCGTGTATTCCGAATCTTCCGTTTGGATTGGTCATTTCTATTTCCTTTCTGTCAATTGTGCAAATCTGCACATTTTGTCAAAGTCTTTAAAACCGTCTGTTTCTATTCCGGAGCTTACATCCACCGCATAGGGTGTCAGGCTATTAAGCGCGTTTTCTACGTTTTCGCAATCCAGGCCGCCTGCAAGGAAGTAAGGTCTGTTTACTTCTTTTATCAAATCCCAGTTAAAAATAACTCCGCTGCCTTTGCCAGAATCAAGCAGTATATAATCTGCAGTGGATTCATTTGCCTTTTTGATATCGTCTTTGGATACTATCGTAAAAGCTTTAATGATCGGCTTGTCACATATAGCTCTCAAACTCTTTATGTATTCCTCATCTTCGCTTCCGTGAAGCTGCGCGATGTCTATGATACCATCTTTTAAAAGCTTTGTAACCACATTTATATCTTCGTCCACGAAAACTCCGACGGCTTTTATTTCGGTATCTAAAAGATTTTTAAGTTCTCTCGCAGTATCCGCATTCACAAAACGTTTGCTTTTAGGAGCAAATACAAATCCGACGAAATCGGGCTTTAACTCGTTTGCGTATTTTATATCTTCTATTCTTTTAAGACCACAAAACTTTATCTTTGTCATAATGCACTCTTAAGTAGCTTTAATGCTTCCTTTTTGTTTTCCGACCGCATAAGAGTTTCGCCGATTAATACCGCATCGGCGCCCGCTCTTTTTACTGCTGCCGCATCCTCGGGAGTTTTGATTCCGCTCTCCGATACGAAAATTCTGTCAGCCGGTATGATTTCTCTAAGTCTTAAACTGTTTGAGGTATCCACCGTAAAATCTTTAAGATTCCGGTTGTTAACTCCTATGATTCTGGCACCTGCGCTTACCGCCGTCTCTGCTTCGGACGTATCATGCGTTTCTACAATCGCATCGATTCCGAGTTCATCGCAGATTCCGAGGTACTCTTCAATCTGACCTTTCGAAAGGATGGAACAGATTAAAAGAACTGCCGATGCACCAAGCGTTCTAGCCTCGTATATCATATACTCATCAACCGTAAAATCTTTTCTGATGCAGGGAATCGAAACCGCTTCGGTGATTTCCTTTAAGTATTCGTTTTTGCCGAGGAACCATTTGGGCTCCGTTAATACCGATATGCAGTCGGCACCCGCCTCTTCGTATTCCCTTGCGATCTTGACATAAGGAAAATCCGGAGCGATAAGCCCTTTGGAAGGGGAGGCTTTTTTGCATTCGAGTATAAAAGAAAGTCCATCTTTTCTTAAGGCTTTTTCAAAGGAATGTGTTCCTTTTTCAAGATCAAATGCCATCTTTTTTATTTCAGTCGTGTTGACACGACTCTTGGCTGCTTCGGTTCTCTCGACCGCATACGCTGCGAGTTTGTCTAAAATTGTTTCGCTCATTTTATTTCCTCTATGGAGCCAGGCACACTAAGTGTGCCAGGCACCATTTTTATTTCTACTCTGCTTCGGGACGGTTGCTGACCTCGATGAATTTGTTTAATACTTCAAGTGCCTTGCCTGAATCTATTAACTCTGCTGCAAGTTTAACACCGTCCTTAAAGCTCTCAGCCTTTCCGCCGATGTAAAGCGATGCACCTGCGTTTAAAAGAACCGCATCTCTCTTGGCACCCTTATCGCCGTTTAAGATTCCGAGTGTAATCTTGGCATTTTCTTCGGGTGTTCCTCCCTTTAATTCTTCCTTGTCACATCTGTTAAATCCGAAATCTTCAGGTGTGATTGTGTAAGTTTTATACCATCCGTCGTTAATCTCGCATATCTTGGTGGGTGAACTCATTGAGATTTCATCGAGTTTGTCCATACCGTATACAACCATTCCGCGATTAACACCAAGGTTAACAAGTACCTGTGCTAAGGGCTCTACGAGATATTCATCATATACGCCGAGTAACTGCATCTTGGGCGAGCCGGGGTTTGTAAGCGGTCCTAAAATATTAAATACTGTTCTGAATCCGAGTTCCTTGCGGATGGGGCCTACATACTTCATGGATGAATGGTATTTCTGTGCGAAGAAGAAACACATTCCTACTTCGTTTAAAAGCTCGATACATCTTGCGGGGCTCTGTGAAATATTAACTCCGAGTGCTTCGAGACAGTCAGCAGTACCGCACATGGATGAAGCTGCGCGGTTGCCGTGCTTTGCTACTTTCATTCCGCCTGCTGCTGCAACGAGAGCCGAAGTTGTTGAAATATTAAAGCTTCCCGCCTTGTCTCCGCCGGTTCCGACTATTTCAAAAATATCCATTCCGGTCTCAACCTTGGTTGCATGATCTCTCATGGCAGCTGCACAGCCTGCGATTTCATCGGTTGTCTCTGCCTTGGCACTCTTGGTTGAAAGTGCTGCAAGAAAAGCCGCATTCTGGGTGGCGCTTGTCTCGCCGCTCATAATCTCATTCATTACGCTGTAAGCTTCATCATAAGTCAAATCTTCTTTGTTGACAATTTTTACAATTGCTTCTTTAATCATTTTTCTTTCCTCCGTTTTTTTCATTCTCTCTTTGTTTTCTTTTATGATTTCAGGAAATTCTCAAGCATTTTCTTTCCGCCCGGGGTTAGTATGGATTCGGGGTGGAACTGAACTCCGTATATCGGATATTCCTTGTGTGCCACGCCCATTATCTCGCCCTCTTTGGTAATCGCCGTTACCTTGAGGCACTCGGGAATTGTCTTTTCATCCGCTGCGAGCGAGTGGTATCTTGCTACCGGTGCGACTTCGGGGCAGCCCTTAAATAGGAGGCATTCCGTATCAAATTTCGCATCGGACTGTTTGCCGTGCATAAGGCGTGATGCGTAGGTGACCGTTGCTCCGAATGCCGTGCATATCGCTTGGTGACCGAGACAAACGCCAAGGATTGGAATTTCGCTTCCGAGTTCTTTTATGACGTCTATGATTACTCCCGCATCCTCGCATCTTCCGGGGCCGGGAGAAATTATTATTTTCTCGGGCTTTAATGCCCTTATCTCTTCGACGCTTAATTCATCGTTTCTTATAACCTTGATGTCGGGATTAATCTCGCCGATTAACTGGTAAAGATTGTATGAAAAGCTGTCGTAATTATCTATCAGTAGAATCATTTTTATCTCCTTGTCAGATATCTGCTTCCTGCGCACTCTCAAGCGCCGTAAGTGATGCTTTTGCTTTGTTTAAACACTCATAAAACTCTGCCTCAGGTACCGAATCCGCAACGATTCCTGCTCCGCTTCGAACGAATACTTTTCCGTTCTTTTTATAAGCGATTCTTATGGCGATGCAGGTATCCATGTTGCCCGTAAAATCTATATATCCGATTGCTCCACCGTAGATGCCTCTCTTGTTGCCCTCTAATTCTCCGATTAACTGGCAGGCCCTTATCTTGGGTGCTCCCGAGAGTGTTCCTGCGGGAAGCACGGCTTCTATCGCATCAAGCGCATCCTTGTCATCCCTTATTTTGCCGCAAACCGTGGAGCCTATGTGCATTACATGTGAGAAGCGAACCACGCTCCTTAATTTTTCAACGAACACGCTTCCGAATTTGCTTACCTTTCCGAGATCGTTTCTTCCGAGGTCTACGAGCATATTGTGTTCTGCGAGTTCTTTTTCATCTTTTAGGAGCTCTTCTTCAAGGGCTAAATCCTCTTCCTCGGTCTTTCCTCTCCATCTCGTGCCTGCGAGGGGGAAGGTGTGAAGCACTCCGTTTTCGAGTTTTACGAGGGTTTCGGGCGATGCGCCTGCAACTTCCACATCCGTTCCTGCGAAGTAAAACATGTAGGGCGAAGGATTGATGGTTCTTAGCATTCTATAGGTGTTTAGGAGGCTTCCTTCGAAGGGTGCGCTTAAGCGGTTCGAAAGCACTATCTGGAAGATGTCGCCCTCGTGGATATAATGCTTTGCCTTTTCAACCATTTCGCAGAACTCTTCTTTATTAAAGAGAGGTGTAACTTCACCGAGCAGTTTTCCGGCCGGCTCTTCTTTCTTTTCGCCGTTTCGTAAAAGAGATTTAAGCTGGTTTAATTCCATCACCGCTTTGTTATAGCCGACTTCGATGTCTTTTAGGGGCATGTTTACGATGAGGATAATTTTCTGCTTCATGTTGTCGAATGCGATTACTTTGTCAAAAAGCATCAAATCGACATCCTTGAATTCCTCGGTATCCGTAACGTCGCTTTTTACGGTCGGTTCGCTGTAGTTTAAGTAATCGTATGAAAAATATCCTACGAGTCCGCCGGTGAATGAAGGGAGATAATCGAATCTCGGGCTCTTGTATTCGGATAAAATCTGGCGAAGCTGAATCGAAGGATTTTCGGTCTTTATGTTAAGATTGCCTGCTTTTAAGTTACCGTCGATGCAGGTGATTTCCATCTTCGGATCAAAGCCTAAGAATGTGTATCTGCCCCATCTGTCGTTCGCCTGTGCCGATTCGAGCATGTAGCAGTGCGTCGAAACGTTTTTTAAGATCTTCATAGTCTCAATCGGCGTTGTGAAATCCGAGAGGATTTCGGTGCTTACGGGCAAAACGTTGTATTTGCCTGTTTCGGCGATTTTTTTAACTTCTTCCAAAGACGGTAAGATTTTCATGCAAACTCCTTTTCATTCTCTTGTTAACGTTTATAAGTTTTTGCAGGGACTTTTACGATTATTTACCGGTTTTAAGGAGGAAAAAGTAAATTGTATTAAAAAAGTCCCTGACAAAATCTGTCTGATTCTGTCAAGGACGAATATACTATCCGCGGTGCCACCTTGATTCACGATTTGACTCGTGCGCTTAGCGAGATACCTTCATATCTCCGGCAAATTACGTCTGCCTTACGTCGCAGAATACTTTGAAAATTCATTTCACTGCGCCCTCAGCGGTCCATTTGACAATTTGTTTCGTACCCGGATCTCAGCATCCCGGATTCTCTGTAGGGGCATCATTGCCGTTATCTCCGCTTCAACGGTTTAATCTCTTAAATTTGAAAAAAGAATATCACACGAAAAAAAGCAAGTCAACAATTTTTTTAAACATTTACGATAATATCTGCGGTAACGCTTCGTGTGACCGATATTAAATCTGCGGGTGAAAGCTCTATCTGAGCCCCAACTCTGCCTGCGCTGACATATATTTTTTCATATGAGGGCGCGGTTTCATGGATAAAAGTTTTAAACTGCTTTTTCATTCCGATAGGAGAGCAGCCGCCGTGAACATAGCCCGTAAGCGGAAGCAGTTCCTTCTGTTTTATCATGTCGATTGACTTCTCTCCTGCTGCCTTTGCGGCCTTTTTTAGATCGAGTTCTTCTTTTACGGGAACAACGAAAACATAATATGTGTTGCTCTTCCCCTGAGTGACTAATGTCTTAAAAACTTTTGCGGAATCCTCGTTTAAAATTGCTGCGATTTCTTCGCCCGTAAGTGTAGCATCAGGCTCGTATGTATGGCTTTCGTATGAGATCTTCTTTGCGTCAAGCACTCTCATTACGTTTGTTTTTTCTTCTTTTTTCATTTCTTTCTTCCTTTGATTTTGGTTTTTTTACCATATATAATTTAGCAAAGTTTTTAACTTTTGCAAACTGTCTTTAAAAGAAAACGCTCCCAAATTTCTATGGGAGCGTCAGTTTATTTTAATTCAGCATTGTTTCGCTTTAGAAATTCCATATCATTTCCGTATCTTAATGCGGTCTCTTCATCATTTTCAAGAAAGAGTTCATACAAATCAGCTGGAATTCTGCCGGGCTTTGTTCTTTCATAAATCGTGAGATTCCATGAATGTTTGCATTTCTTGCATCGGTAAATAAGCCACACATCGACCTTGTTTCCGTTTGCATTTACCCTGAATTTCCCTGAGTTTATAAACTCCTGTTTTTTACCGCATCCTCCGCATTTATGATATACATGCTGCATTAAGCTCATTTTTATCCTCCTTATATTTCTTTGGGGATTCATCTGAGCTTAGCTATTCATTTTTATTTAAGCTCAGACTACTGAGCTATTACATATCTTTTCCTCATAAAATAATCCTTTCTTAATTAAACTCTACTATGTCCGTTGCAACCTTTTCCTGAAAACGAACGTCGTGCTCGACTATGAGCATGGTCGGCTTAAACTCCAGAATTAGTTTTTCGATTTGCACTCTCGAAAAAACGTCAATGTAGTTAAGCGGTTCGTCCCAGATATAAAGGTGTGCGCTTGTTATAAGGCTTGATGCTATAAGCACTTTTTTCTTCTGCCCTTCGGAAAACTCTTCCATGTTTTTGGCAAACTGGACTGCCGAAAAATCCAGCTGGCTTAGTATTGCAAGGAAAAGACTTTCGTCAAAATTATGTACCTTGCAGTAATCCTTCAGGTTACCGTTTAAGAATGAAGTGTCCTGATTGATGTAGGAAATTTTAAGTCCCGAAGCCACATCAAGCGTTCCGTTAACGATGAGGTTTTCACATCCCGGTATGTTTTCTTCATATGCTGCCTTCCCGAGAATGGCTTTTATGATACTGCTTTTGCCGCATCCGTTTTCGCCTTTTAAAACCACTCTGTCGCCCTGCTTTATCTGAAATCTCATGTTTTCAAAAAGCGGCTTTTCGGCATCCGCATACTGAAGGGATAAATCCTTTGCCAGAATAAGCACATCCTTGTGATGCTTAAGCGGCATTACTTTAAGTCTTATATCTTTTTCAATATCCTGAAGCAGGCCTTCTTTTTCTTCGATTTCCCTGTCGATTCGTCCTTCGAAGTTTTTAACTCTCGACTGCATCTTTTTGGTTTTTGCTCCGATATAAGCTCTTGTACCCATGAATCTGTCGTGTTCTTTTATGGGATTATAACCGATTTTTGTGGCCTCATTTTTATCGGCCCATCTTTCTGCGCGGTCAGCCGCAACCTTAAGCTTGTTTATTTCTTTTAGGTGTTTTTCATTCTCAGCCTTTGCAAAAGCATCCGCCTTTTCTTTGTTTTCCCACCATGAAGAAAAGTTGCCTGTCTGAACCTCGATTGTCTGACGGTTTAAAACGAGCACGTGGTCGCAAACCGCATCAAGCAGATCTCTGTCATGCGAAACCAGGATAAAACCTTTCTTTTTGGATAAATAATTTTTTACTGCCTCTCTCGCCTCGGTATCCAAATGGTTTGTGGGCTCATCGATTAAAAGAAACTCGCCTTCCACAGCAAAAAGTACCGCAAGCATTACTCTTGTTCGTTCGCCGAAGCTTAATGTTTTAAGCGGTCTGTAAAGACATTCCGCATCCATTCCGATTTGGTTAATCTGAATAAGTATCTGCCAGGATTCCGCTTCGGGCTTCCACTTGCCTGTCAGTTCGTCCGCCGTTTTATTTAGGTCGTCTTCGCTTATTTCATAAGGGAAATAGTCAAATCTCGTGCTTGAAGAAATGCTTCCCTTGTTGCATTCGTATCTTCCCATCAGAAGATTTAAAAGAGTCGTTTTGCCTTTACCGTTTCTTCCGATGAGGCCGAGTTTCCAGTCTGTATCAATATTAAAGTTCACGTCTTTTAGGACATCGTCAAAGCTGCCCTCGTAAGAAAACGTGACATCATTAACCTTTATCTGTGCCATATCTATCACCTCCGGTCAAAAGCCCCTAAAATAAGAAAATCTGCTTCCATACCGAAAGCAGATTATACGTACAAATAAAGATTATATGCCGAAGCACACCCGTAGCGGTGAAATCTAAAATGAATACGATAATCTAATTCGGCATACACAAACAGACCCATGGGGCCTAAATCAATTCGTCTGCATTTACCAAATCAAACTATCTAATTATCATTCTTTCACCTTCACACTTTTCGTGTGCCTTTCTTTTACTGTCGCAATAATAACATGAAAGATTTTTATCGTCAACACTTAATTATTTTATGAATACGAATACCCAGACTGTAATCATAGCATCGTAAATTCCATGGCAGATGATTAGAGAAAGCGTTGTACAGTTCTTAATATATTTTCTGCAAATACACCAGAAAACTCCTAAAAGAGTCGTAATAATAATCTGGAGAATATTAAGCGATGCTATGTGGAACAATCCGAATAAAACGGATGAAACTATTATCGCAATGATATCTTTATCGCTGATTTTTTTTATTTTGGAAAAAACAAATCCGCGGAAACAGAGTTCTTCAACCGCTGCGACAGATGCTGTGCAGTTAACAAATTCATAAATAAACTGCCAGAGATATTTGTATCTGTAGCCGTTATCTACGTAAGAGCCGAATCCTGCAAGATGCGGAACAAGTGTCAGTACCAGAGACATACCGATTCCCAAAAGAATGCCGATTAAAATCTGAAGTCCGATTTTTTCTTTCGAAAAGCCCAGATCGGACAGTTTATCTTTGGAGAATATAATGACTAAAATCGGAACTGCCGCAATTATCCAGTAACTTAAGATTAGTGTAAGCATTCTGGGGATTAATGGAATCAGCATAACCACATAGCGGTTAAACATTACCAGTCCGAACAGACACGAAAAAATTCCGATAATACCGATTATAAGCCCTGCCCATTCAGTTTTCTTACTGTTTTTTTCCATGTTTTTAATCCATTCTTTCGTTTTCGTTAGTAAAAAGTTCTCTGAACCTGCCGGAGAATGCAGGCTCCATTCCCGCCACATAAAGATGCGAGGTATCGCCGAATGTGTGCATTCTAAACTGTGCAATACCTTCTCTTCGCTCTTCCGTAGCAACCGTCGTTATTGAAGTCGGCGCTGCTATTGTACTGTGCCATAAAACAAAAGGCGGAAGATTTAAAAGATATGATAAAAGAATGCACTCCAATCCGAAATGGCAGAAGAATACAATTACATCGCTGTTGGGATTAATTACTTTAAAAAGTTTACCTTCTTTTTTATATCCGTGCTGCTCTAAGAATTTATCAAATTCTGAGTATATCCAGTCAACTTCTTCTCTTACTTTGGCTTCTTTAAGAGCCGGATATTCCGTCCATCTGTCAAAGTCAAAAGCATACGGCATATTCGTCCAGTCTTTAGGAAGCCAGTCCCACGCAACACCTGTTTTCTCGGGACGCTTAACCAAAGGTGCGAACTCTCGCAACCACTCAAGTTCGGTTGCTTCCATGTTCATCTTCTTTAAGCTTAGGCTCGCCGTATCCTTTGCACGTCCAAGCGGAGAAACATAACACTCATCCGCCTTAACGTTTTTCATTCTCTCGGAAAGCGCCTCGGCTTCCTTCCATCCAAGTTCTGTCAGTGAATCATTCTCATAGTCGGGATCGCCGTGGCGCACAATTATTAATTTCATTTTTCCTGTTCCTTAATCTATTATTTCATTTTTAAAACGGACATTCAATTGTTATCATTTTCTCGGAAAAACCGTTTCTCTCATAAAATCTTAAACCGTCAGTATTCTGCGGAAAGACCTGTGTTCTGAAAAAATCGGCTCCTTTTTCTTTACCGTATTTCTTGGCCTCCTTCATTAGAATCGTTCCGATTCCCTGACTTCTGAATTCAGATGTTACCACGAGATCCTGCAGATATAACGATGTTTCGCTCTTAAGACACGGAACTTTCTTTGCTTTTATGAGCACAAGATGTGCAAATCCGATTACTTCACCGTCTTTTTCCGCCACGAGCATCGTCTGCGTATCACTGTCCAGAATTTCCTTCACCTGTTCAGTTCGTGTGCCCTTTGGACTAAACACAAAATGCTCCGGCTGATAAAGAACCGCATCTTCCTCAAGTTCTCTGTAAAGCTCCTCAAGCCTTGCCAAATCTTCTGTTGTCGCTTTTCTGATGGTAACCATTTCGCACCTCTTGTTGAATGTCTAAACACATCCTAATTTTATCGTAATAATGATAGCAGGTCAATTTAAGGTCATTCGCAGGTTAATCTCGACGGTAGAAGCGGATTGTCTTTTTCGGTTGCAAATTCTGTATATTTTTCGTAGTCTTCGCCGGATTGTAGTTTTCTTGCCATAACCACCATTCTGTTAGTTCCCGAATGAGCAAGCTCGACGCTGCATGAAGAAAGGGTTAAATATTTGTCGCCGATATCACAGGGGATTTCGCAATTTATCCAGTTTCTTTTATCCACTTCTTCCATGTATTTCAGATACTCAGACTCGCTTTCCCACTCACATTTATCCCAGTAGACGAAGTCATTATCTTTGGTGTCTATCAGATAATAGGCAAAAATGACGTAATAATCCGTGCCTTCATCCGTCACGAGCTTGATTAAGGGATGATTTTTATAAAATTCTATGTCCTCATAAAAGACCAAATCCGCAAAAACATCACGCTCATTATAACGAATATTGTGACCGTAAATTATGTTGTTGCCGTTTTCTCTTTTAAAGTCGGAAGACAGTGTTAAAAAAGGAACTCCGTAACTGTTGTAATTCTTATCAAGATCATGCGTCAGATAAAAATCCTCGTCATAAGAACTCTGCATCAGGGGGTGATTTAATACAGTATCCTCAATCGAAATAATACCTACGCAGTCCTCGTTGTAAGCCTTGTATTTTTCAAGCAATTCCTTATCTGCCTTTTCGGCTTTTGCGCGACTTCTGTCATTCCCAAGATTTCTTTTTACCGTTTCTTTGGGTGAAGAAACTTCTTTGAAAGTCGCTGTAACCTTCATCTTATAGACGGTTTTGATGTCATCTTTTATGAGGTCTTTTGTTGCAGAACTATCCTTCTTTCGCAAAGCCTCGAGGGCTTCGTCGATGTCCGTAAAATATGTAGCAGTAGTTTTATATCCAAGCGACGTACCATACCCTTCGTACTCTGCGTAATAATCCCTGCACTTTGCCTCGTATGCATAGGCCGCATCTCTTTTTTCAACCACGGTTTCTTTACCGTTAAATTCCGTAACCTCATAATATTTCTCGCCCACCCAGTCGGCTCCGACTACACGATAATCGTCAATATCTTCATCGGGAATGCCGGCAATTTTTAATACATCTTTTTCATAGCCTTCCCAGGAAGGATATGTATTGTCAATATCAACCTTCACAGACCATTCTTCATCACCGTTCATGATACCGGTTTTATAGTATGTATAGTCTGAAGCATCTCTTTCAAAAGTTCCGAGGATTGGCTCTTCCGCTTTTGCCCAGTATTCCTCAGAATATTCTTTTTTTACAAGCTTTCCGTCGGTCTTTTCTTCTTTGGCAGTGTCCTTGTTAATGTAGGCGATGGACTTGATTTCAGGAATTTCAGGTTCACCAATACACGCGGAATACTCCACTTTTTCCGTCACTCTTTTTTTGATTTCGGTAAGGTCTCCCCAGTTAAAAGAATCAGCAGATAAAACATACTGAACACCTGTCTCGGGCGAAACATAAACTATCGATTCTTCGGCGTCATTTTTATCTTCAACCTCAAGCTCAATACTTATTGCAATGCTTTCGATTGTTTCCGAAATGCTGTATTTTGAATTCCCCGTATACTCATAGGTTTTGCCGTCTCTTTTAGTGGTTTGGGGAACATTATAATTTTTCTCATCGGGATTTTCCGTATAAAAGAAATAATCAACCGTTATATATTTATCTTCGCTCTTTTCTTCCTTTTGTTCATCATTATTTGTTAACGCAATCTGAAGCGGCTCTGCCGATTCCTCTTTAGAGGTTTCAGCGGGGGCTGAAACCTCGGGAATATCTTCATCTTTTAACAAAAAGTACGCACTGAGAGGAATAACAACGAGAAAAGATACCACTATGCAAATGATTCTGATTAATATTTTCTTATTCATATTTTTTCCTTTCTTTTACGGCCTTTCGCCTTTTTATTAAGATAATCATTGTTATGAAACTGCCTGCCAAAAGCAGTATTGATGATGCAAAAAGGCAAAACCACATATTTGAAGTTGAGCTGACGGGAAGTGTAGGTTCCTCCGATATTAAAAGAATCGAATACCCGCCCTCGCCGTTGTCTTCGGTAATGTAGTTGCTCTTACTCTTTGATTTGAAAGCAGGTTTTACCCTCATCATCACTTTCGCAAAATGCGGAAGCCTCTTGTCGAAAATATTTAATTCCGCATTAAGATTTTTAATCGTCGAATCAGAGTAACTTAAATCAACCGCATACTCTTCGTCATTTTCATAATAATCCGCGGGCGCTTTTTCTTCGGTTATTTTATAAACGGCATGAGGCAAATCAAGGCCGAAATTAACCGCACCGTCCACTGCCTCGGTTTGAGAAATCAGCGTTCCTTTTGGCACTATCACTTCGCCTTTAAAGTTTTTAATATCCTCATCCGCATAAAGATTAAACTTTCCACCCGAGAGATTTTTACTGCTGCCCGTTTCGGTTTTTGTTACCTTAAGATTTATTTTCTGTCGCGCGTTAGAAATGCTTTTAGTTGTTAAAACAAGCGCAGTATTTTGATCCTTATATTCAATCGAAAAATCAATCGGTGCAGCGTCGATAATCATTCCGTACGGTGCTTTTGTCTCAACCAGATAATAGTTTCCGACAGGTAGATTTGATGTTTTTGCCTTTCCGTCTTCCCCTGTTGTGATTGTCTCAATCAGCTGATCCTTGCTGTAATAAAGCGTTCTGTTTCCTTCCGCATCCTTTGAATTATCAAAAGTATAAATATCCTCTTTTGCAAATACATTAAATACCGCTCCCTTTAAAGGTTTGTTTTCAAAAATAAATTCTCCGTCCTTAAAATCCGTCAGAGATTCACCCTCCTTTGTGATTTCAAGACACCCGCGGACAGGCGTATTATCCCATGAATTCGTATAAGAAACTTCTTTCACATCACTCGCAGGGTAGACTGCCATAAAAGAATATTCCGCCTGATTTAACACATAATTAACCGGGGCTTCTGTTTCTTTTACCACGTATTTTGCGTATGGAAAATCAAGGCCGAAATCAATGTTTCCGTCAGAATCGGATATGGCCGTCGTAATAAGTTCGCCCGAAGATACAAGGAGTGTTCCGTCAAATGAATAAATATCCTCATCCGCGTATATGCCAAACTCTGCGCCCGAAAGCGGTTTTTTAGTCTCGGCATCACTCTTTGTAAGATTTAAGACTATATTTTGTTTTTCATCATAAAAGAAATTCAGGGAAATAATCGGAGCTGTTGAAGAATTGTTGTAAGAAAGTTCAAATGTTTTATGAGTGTTATCTGTTACGTATCCTGTGGGAGCTGTAACCTCCGTAAAGTAGTATTTTCCGAGGTACATATTATCCATCGCCGCGTGGCCTGACGAATCGGTCGTTAAAGTACCTATCAGATCGTCCTTCGCATGAATAAGATTTCCTCTGTTATCGGGTGAATAAATGTCTTCATCCGCCCGGATTTCATACACCGCGTCGGATAAATTTACATCCGTCCAGACAAATTTATTATTTGCAAAACCCGTTAAGCCCTTGCCCGTTTTGGTGATTTCCACTCTGCCTTTTTTAGGGGTATTTTCAAATTCTGCGGTAATTATTTTATCCGTCCCCTCCATCGTATACGGCCATGTGCTGTCAAATACAATTTCAACCGGTGTCGAATCTAAAAGATATCCTTCGGGTGCTTCCACCTCTTCGATTCTGTAAGTTCCCAACGGGAGTGAATCTGCTGTAGTAACCATACCCGTATCATCGGTTATAAAAGTATCCGTACCTCCGAGGGATACATAAACATCATTTTTTACATCGTAGATTTTAAACTGCGCGCCCCCTTTAAAGATGATCTCTTTGGATTCAAGATCTTTTTTGATGATCCTGAATTTAGCCGGAATCACCGTATCTTTTATGTTTCCGACATCTACGGTTACATTTTGTTTTTCGATTTTGACTTCAAAGGGGTCGCATGCTTTGTAACCATTTGGCACCACACTCTCGCAGATAACATATGTGCCATAGTCCAAAAGGCCGCTTATCGCTTTGCCTTTTTCATCTGTTTTAAGCACGGTGTCTCCCGAAGAAGTAATTGTCACCGGCGTTGCAGATGGAAAATCATATGTTCCGTCAGAGTTAAGTTTAAGCTTTGATTTCTCATAAGCACTGAAGCCCGCACCCTTTACAGGAAGTCCGTCATCTCCTGTTTTTACCAGTGAAAACTTACCCTGGATCGTCTTGTCTGTTTTATCTTTTACCTTAACCGTTTCACCGTTGTTAACTATGGATACTTCAAAATCATCCACAGCAAGTTTCCCCTTCGGAACCACGGCCTCATGAACCACATAAGTTCCGTAATCAAGTTCCGGCGAAGTTACCGCTCCCGAGGCATCTGAGGAAATTCTTGTACAGACAGGAGTGGCGGAAGAAAAATCGTATTTGCCGTCTTTTACGGTGAGATTTGATTTTAAATAAACGTCAAAACCCGCACCCGAAAGCGAATTGCCTGATGAGTCGATTTTGTTAAACGATAAACGTCCTTTAACAGGTATTTCATCTTTCTTGGTAAAGGTAATTTCCCTGCTGTTGACAGAAACAAAATGAGTATCTGTAGATGATGCACTCTGTCCCGAAGTGTCTACCTTAAAATAATATTTGGTTGTATCAAGGATATATCCCGTGGGAGAGGTAATTTCTTTTACATAATAGGTACCGTCGTTATCGAAGGTGTATGTGAAATTGCCGCTTGCCGTTGTAGATCCGGCGGGGATTAATAGAGTAATTCTTTGAAGTTCAGTGTCGGAGGAATCGAAGAGTCCGTAGACTGCATTGTTTGTGGTTGCATCTCCGTAAGTGTTTTTGGTTTTTTCAAAATTTATCTTAACTTCAACGCTTACATTTATGGGTTCGAATGTATACGAATCCAGATATGCAATCCTTTGTGCGCCATCCGGGACGGCTATTTTTACTTTGCCTCCCGTTAAATGCTTATTCTCCGGCATACAGACATTGTTGCTGCAGTATTTTATCCAGTCGGTTAAATGCAGGGCCTCTGCCGTCGGCTCGTCGAGCCCGTACCAGACGTTTCCGCCGTATGCATAATTCGCAGCTATGTGAGTGTAAAGATACGCCTGCTCGTCGGTCAGCGTAATGCCGTATCCTGAGAAAAACTCGCCCATTTTATAGGCCGGTCCGCCGTACCCGTAAAACAAAACCTTGCATAAAAGAGGGTATGTGTCAAAGCTTTCAACGATTGTTTGGTAGTCTCCGTTGTTTACCTGCGCAAGCTCTGACTGAACACAGTAGGCCAGATTTCCGTCAATATAGTATTTGTGCGTCTGCCATGAGCCGCCCGGGATATACAAAGAATAATCTATCGCCTCTACCCTCGTTACCGTCTCAGCCTTAACAGGAATGCCTGTGCCTAAAAATGCCGACATAAAAATCAGCATTGATAAAATAAACGAAAAAAATCGTTTAAGCAGTATTAAATTGTTTTTCAAGAATCATTCTCCTTTCATATTATAATTTTTTGTGAAGTGATTAAAATATTAGTTCGTTTTGTAGGAAATGTCAAAACATTTTTAAGTATTTTATATTTTTTCTATGTTTTGCACAAAAACGAGGGCAAAAAAATAACGAGAGGCAAAATTACCTCTCGTTATACATATTTATTCTTTTATGATTCTTTGTCGGTTTTATCCAGCTTGGCAAGGTTCTGACGGATTCTTTCTTCTTCCTCGTCCCTGTGCCACATTGCAGAGAACCGCGCTTCCGTGCCCAGTTTTATTCTTTTAAAATTGGGGAAGTGCTTGGATATTATTATAAATCCCAGCCCCAGGATCAGTACCGCTCCGATATAATCTCCGGTCATTGTACCGTAAATAACAGGAAAGCTTAAGCATGTAAGCGTGGTAATGATGCAGAGATAATCAATTGCAAGTACTAAAAGAATCGCACAGGCGAGCATTATAAGGAAAACCTTAATGTTAAATCCGAGCACCAGTCCGCCGAGACTCGCAAATCCTTTTCCGCCCTTAAACTTAAGATAAAACGGGAAAATATGGCCAAGTACGCAGCAGACGGAACAAAAAGCAACCGCCGTCGGCATATCTCCCAGTAAAATTCCTGACATCTTAACGCAGAAGAATGCTTTTAAAATGTCAAACAACGCTGTAAAAACCCCTGCTCTTTTTCCGACATTAATGACAACATTGGATGCTCCCGCATTAAATGAGCCTTTTTGTCGGATGTCAAATCCCTTGGCCTTTCCGATTAAATAAGCAGGGTTGATACAACCTATCAGATAACAGATTGCGGCCAACAATGCTATTTTCATGCCAAACCTCCCATAATAAGACTAATTCATTTTTCCCCGTTTATTTTTTAATTTCTGTAACCGTACCTCCGAATGCAAGAACATTTTCTCTGTAGCACTGATCTCTGTTCTCATATGAATCGCTTTTCCATGCCAAATCGCTTCTGTGAATATTCTTGGGAGCGTAATCTGAAACAATGGTATCATTATCCGAGAGTTTGAGATTATCAAAGTACAAAGCATCGTAAGTGGTTTTATCTTCCGCATCGGATGTATATTCAAGTTTTAAAAATACTACTACTCTGTTTTTTCCTTCGCTGGCACCGGTTATTAAGTATGCGCTGTCGTACTCAACTTCGCTTAAATTATATTCAACCCACTCGTTGTCGATATATTCTTTGACAGGATTGTCGGTTCTGGACTTTTGCTTCTTTTCCTTTGCGGCATCTATCATGTTGTCGATGACATCATCCGTAAAGTTGTCGATGGAGATATCATACACATCCCTTGTAGACTGCTTCATCTCCTCTTCAATCATCTCTTTAAACGAAGGCACCAATCCCTGCTTTGCCATAAACCACCAGGAAAGAGGTCCGATGCTAAAGAAACCGATTATAAAGATTAACGAAAAGATTCTGCCTCTGAATTCTCTTCCTGCCTTACGTCTGTTCTCACGTCTTTCGGCAGCTCTTCGCGATTTTTCGTTTTGCTTGAAACGGATTTCTTCCATTTCCTTTTCATGTTCGTGCTCGATTCGTGAAATCTCGTCATAATTCTGGAGTTTTTCATGCTCTACGTCAGCTTCATCATAATTGACTGCAAACGCTGCTCCACACGCTTTACAGTAAAGACTGTTTCCGTCCTTTTCGATGTCACCGCCGCAATTCGGGCATTTAAGATTTACTAACTGCATTTATTCCTCCGTTTCCAAGGTTCGAATTAACAATAAACTCAAACCTTTAACATTTTATATCATTAATATTAACTTTTTTTTAACTATTAGTGAAAATCCAAATCATTCGGGCAATTCGGAACAGTTCCGATTGAACCTGTGTTATAAAGGATTACATCATTGTAATATACGGACGATTTACCGACTTTGTACGATTCACTTCTTTTCTTATCACTCATTCCGAAATAAAGCATGTCGGGTTCTGCACCTTCCGCACCCTGGTATCTCTCCTTAAATGCTATCGCTTCAAGTGTAATATCACAGTTAAAATATTCACCGTCAAGCTGCAATACCTGCCAGCCCCAGTAATACGAAATAGGAACCGCGTCTCTTAATTCGGATTTTAATTCCTCAGTGAAAAATCCGCTGGTGCCGAGTACT
This sequence comes from uncultured Lachnospiraceae bacterium, assembly GCA_947303375.1. GTDB lineage: Bacteria > Bacillota > Clostridia > Lachnospirales > Lachnospiraceae > UBA3766. The sequence goes on along the minus strand of CAMYYF010000011.1, from coordinate 1,501 downwards.
TCCCTGGATTCAATATGAAGCTGTGTCAAAAAGAAAGAATAAAGACGAACAAATTCTCCGCCCGAAGTATATTTTTTATCAAAAATACCTTTTATCATTCCGCCCGATATAAAACTTTCCTGACTGAGTCCCTGATAATTTTCCGTATTCTCGACTTCAAGAGCTATATCCGTAACTATCTTTTTATATAAAATTGACGCCATTTCTCTTTCAGTCATATCGGATGATAGATTGTTGTTTATCGTCTCCGTTACATATTCCTGAAAAGCTTCGACTATCTCTCTGGCTTCTTCGGGGCTTGCCTCTCCGACTAACTGAACATTCTGTGCTACGCCGTTTTCATCCTCTTCTCCAAGTACAAACTCCTGGAAATATGAAATATTATATACGTTTGGTTTGTCGGTCTCATATACTCCCGCCACAGCATAAAGCGGAGTTGAATAATAAATCACGCCAAAAACATAATCCATTTCTTCCTGGGTTAACTTTATATCTTCATCGAGCACAAATTCGGTCTCGCAATTATTGATTGCAATTAACGCCTGCTTTGCAACTCTGATTATTTTAGGATTGTTTTCAAACATTTTTAAAATCCAGTCGGGAATAACCACGGGATTATATTCATATTTGCCGGTTTCCCTGAAAGTATTCTTTTCGGGTTTTAAAATATCCTCATCAGACACCTGGTCAGGCGCAATTTTCGTTATATTTTCAACGGTTTTTTCTTCTTTTATGGTCTCTTCTTCACTTACATTCTGTGTGGGATAAAAGTCAGGATCAATCGTCTTTCCCTTATTGCAGCCGTATGCCGAAAGCAGGGTAAAGACCATCATAAAAGATATTATCCTGCATACACTTCTTTTCATTCCCGTCTTCATTTTCATGTCTCGTTTCTCCTGTCTGAATTTATCAATTTTCCTTTTTGGTTAAAAGCCATGCAAGCACATGTACTGCCTGTGCGAACTCGCCGCTTTCAATCATTTCCTCGATTTCGCCTGCCGTGTGTTTGGCCACATTAAGATATTCGGTTTCATCCAGGGACTGACCCGATACCTTGCGACAGTTCTTTGCTTCAAAAATATAAGCATAATTATCCGCCATGGTGGCATTTGAAGGAACTTTAAAAAGAAACTTCCATTCATCGGACTCATGTCCCGTTTCTTCTTTTAATTCTCTCTTGGCAGCCTCAAGTTCATCCTCCGCACGGGACGTGTCATCACTTATATATTCTCTGCCGCCTTCTCTCTCGATTCCGCCTGCCACAAACTCGGTCGTAACTTCCCTTATTCCCTGTCTGAACTGGCGGACACAGATGTAATTGCCCTGCGTATCCGTTGCCACTACAACTACATAGTCTCTTCTTGAGTAGCTGTAATACGGCTCGAATACTCTGCCGTCCGGGAAACGGTATGTGGTTTTTCTGAAATCAATCCATTCGTCTTTTATGATATGCTCTGTTTTTATTTCTTCCCACGCAAGGGGATCTTTCTCTTTGTCTGCA
>CAMYYF010000010.1:0-19879 GCA_947303375.1 uncultured Lachnospiraceae bacterium | reverse complement strand
GGTCGGGAACGAAGCAGCACTAAGAGGAATCTTCCGGGTGCCGCAAGGGTGCCTGGGTCCGGCCGCTTATTTGAGATATATGCTTTTAAGTTGCACTGAGGGTATTTTTTATGAGAGGGTCTACATGAAAGAAAACTACAACAACGAAGTAATGTATTATACGTTTCCGGATTTTGAGCAGTTTGATTTTCTTGTTCATGCGTTTTCTTCGAGAGAGGGTGGCGTGAGCGAAGGATATTATTCTTCGATGAATCTCGGAATCAAGACTGACGATTCAAAAGAAAACATCCTAAAAAATTACGAGCTTTTCACGGATGCTGTCGGAATTAAGCTTGAAGATGTTGTAATAGGCAATTTAAACCACGGAAACAACGTCCGCGTGGCAACCAGAAACGATGCGGGCTGCGGTATTTTAAAGCCTTTCAATTACATTAACGTGGATGCGCTTGTAACCAACGAGCCCAATCTCGCAATTACCGTTACATGTGCTGACTGCGCGCCTGTTTTCTTTGTTGACCCCATAAAAAAAGCAATCGGTATCGCACATTCGGGCTGGAAGGGAACAGCGCAGGAAATCTCGGCAAAAGTAGTGGAAAAGATGGTCGAGGAATACGGATGCAAACCCGAAGATATCTATGCGGGAGTAGGTCCCTGCATAGGAATGTGCTGTTATGAAGTAAGCCGTGATGTTTTTGAAGAATTTCTTGAATTCGATTATCTGGACGATGCCTGGTATTTCGAAAAAGACGATGATAAATTCGATTTGGATTTAAGCCGTATCATTTTCGGAACGCTTGCATATTCGGGTATTTTACCCGAACACATCAGCATTTCCGGACTCTGCACATGCTGCAACAACGACGTGTTGTTCTCGCACCGCGCACAGAAAGGCAAACGCGGTACGATGGCAGGAATGATAATGCTTAAAGGCAATTGATCGTGGCTTAAAAGTTCGGAAATATTATTTGGAAAAATATAAAATGCGTTAATGTCGATTGACATTAACGCATTTTTTTAATCTGTCGGCTGATAGTGAAGTTTCCTGTATTCCCTCGGGGAACACCCCATTGATTCGAGAAATACTTTGTTGAATGTGGTTGTGGACTGAAAGCCCGCCATAAAGGCGCATTCAGTAATCGAAAGAGAGTCTTCGGTAAGCAGCGCGATGGCATTTCTAAGCCTGATTTTAGCCAGATATGCAGGGAAAGAAGTCTGCAGATATTCTTTAAAAAGCTTGGAAAAATAAAACGGCGACAAACCGATTTTGTCTGCCACATCCGTCTGGGAGATATCTTCGGTGCTGTGCTCGGATATGTAGTTGCATGCCGAACGGATGTAATTCCAGGAAGTTGCCGAATAATTGACCGGCCCAAGCTGACCTTCGCTTTCACGCATGACATATTCTCCGACCAGAAGAAGAAGTTCGTATAAATGAATTTTTATTCTGGTCTCGCTGAAAGACGGTTTTTTGTCATAAATATCCTCTATCTCCAATATTATTTCTTTTATCTTTAATGCCGTTTCGGGCTCTTTTTTGGCACTTATTACGTGACAGGCACTCATGAATCTCGCGGCGGATACCAGATCGAGATTATTATCGGTTATATCCGATGAAAACTGCACGAATACGGAACCGTCTTCAGGAGAAGAGACTATTTCGTGAAGTTCTCTCGGCCAGATGAGAAGCACGTCACCGGCGTTTAATGTATATTCTTTGTCTTTGATTCTGTATTTGCAATTATCTCTGAAAATAAGCGTAAATTCGGAAGCATTGTGCCAGTGCGGAGGAAAATATTTGGGAGTTTTCCTGCTGCTTACGATAACGCCCGGAATTGAGGGATATTTGATTATTTCTTTTTCCATCTTTTAAGCCTTTCATTTTTTATGCATAAAACAATAATAACAAAAAATGGGCAAAACACAATAAATATCTGCTATTTTTGTGACACAGAGGGTTTTATGATTATGATGTCACCTATAAAACTATTCAACGGAGGGTTACATTATGGAGAATTTTTACTTTTATTCGCCGACAGCATTTGCTTTCGGAAAAGATACGGAAAATGAAGCGGGAGCTTTGGTTAAAAAGTTCGGCGGAACAAAAGTTTTGATACATTACGGCGGCGGAAGCGTCGTAAGAAGCGGTCTTTTAGACAGAGTAAAGGCATCGCTTGAAAAGGAAGGAATTCCCTTTGCGGAGCTCGGCGGTGTAAAGCCCAACCCCAGAAGCGGTCTCGTTTATGAAGGAATCGATTTATGCCGTAAGGAAAATATTGATTTTATTCTTGCGGTCGGTGGCGGCAGTACTATCGACTCGTCAAAAGCAATAGCGGCAGGTGTACTTTATGACGGCGACTTCTGGGACTTTTATGAGGGTAAAAGAGTTGAAAAAGCTCTTCCCATCGGAACCGTGCTTACCATTGCGGCAGCAGGCAGTGAGGGAAGCCCCGATTCGGTTATCACCAAAGAAGAGGGTATGCTTAAAAGAGGTGCAAGCGGAGATGCCATAAGACCTAAGTTCAGTATTCTTAATCCTGCACTTACACAGACTCTTCCGCCCTATCAGAGTGCGGCAGGTATCACAGATATAATGGCACATCTTTATGAGAGATATCTTACCAACTCCAAGGAAGTTGAAGTAACCGACAGATTGATCGAAGCGCTTTTGCTTACAATGAAGCATGAAGGCCCCAGAGTAATCGAGAATCCTGATAATTATGAAGCCAGAGCCAATATTATGTGGGCAGGAATGATGGCTCATAATAATTCATGCGGCGTGGGAAGAAGTCAGGACTGGAACAGTCATACCATCGAGCATGAACTTTCGGCACTCTATGATTGTGCGCACGGTGCAGGCCTTGCGGTTACGATGCCTGCAGTATTCAGGTATGTATACAAGCATGACGTAACGAGATTTGCCAAGGTTGCTGTCAGAGTATGGGGATGCGAGATGGATTATGAAAATCCCGAGAGAACAGCGTTAGAGGGTATTGATGCCTTGGAAAACTTTTTATACAGCATCGGTATGCCCGGAAACTTGGAAGACCTCGGTGGTGATGCGGACGATATTCCCAAGCTTGTCAATACATTATGCCGTACATCGGGACGTAATGGCTCTATTTCAGGTTTCGTAACACTTAATGAAGAAGATTGCACAAATATATATAAGTTGATGATATAAGGAGTGAATATGAAAGCGTTATTTATAGGCGGAACGGGTACAATCAGTACAGCTATAGTTAAGCGTCTGGCCAATGACCCTTCGTGGGAAGTCTGGCTTATTAACCGCGGAAACAGAAGCGATGCGATTCCCGAAAACGTTCATCTTATCAAAGCAGATATGTCCGACGAAGAAGACGTTCGTAAAAAAATCGAAGGAATGCACTTTGACACAGTCAGCGAATTCATCGGTTTTACGGTAGATCAGGTAGAAAGAGACTACAGACTTTTTAAGGGGAAAACCAACCAGTATATATACATAAGTTCCGCATCGGCATATAATAAGCCTGCGGCAGATTACAGAATCACCGAGGGAACGACCTTGTCAAATCCTCACTGGGAATACTCGAGAAACAAAATTGCATCGGAAGAATTTCTGATGAAGAAGTATCGCGAGGAAGGGTTTCCTGTTACAATCGTAAGACCGAGTCATACTTATGATGAAAGAAATGTTCCTTTGGGCGTACACGGCAAAAAGGGCTTTTATCAGGTTATAAAAAGAATGCAGGAAGGCAAGCCCGTAATCATTCAGGGAGACGGAACATCGCTTTGGACCCTTACATTCAATGCTGATTTTGCAGTCGGCTTTATCGGCCTGATGGGAAACCGCCATGCTATAGGTGAAGCATTCCAGATAACAGGAGATGAAACCCTTACCTGGAATCAGATTTATGCTACAATAGCCGATGCGCTCGGTGTTAAATTAAATGCTTATCACGTTTCTTCGGAATATTTAAGTGCCGTCGGAGATAAATACGGCTTTGATTTCGAAGGAAGCCTGATTGGCGATAAAGCTGTATCGGTCGTTTTTGATAACAGCAAATTAAAAAGAATCGTTCCCGAAATGAGAACGAATATTAGTTTTAACAAAGGTGTGAGAATAGCGCTTGATTATGTTTTGTCTCACCCTGAATGCCAGGTTGAAGATCCCGAATTTGATGCCTGGTGCGATAAAGTAATAAATGCGTTAGAACAGGCAAAGAAAGACATCTAGTTATATGAGCAAAACAAAAAAGAATCCTGTAATTAATGAAAAAACACCGCTTCTTGTGATAGCGGGACCGATGTTCCTTGAACTTTTCCTTGGAACAATGCTTAACAACATCGATACGTTAATGCTTAGTCATTACGACGAATATGCGGTTGGCGCGGTAGGAAATGCAAACCAGATAATGTTTATGATTAACATTCTTTTTAACATTATCGCTACCGCCACATCGGTTGTTGTGGCGCAATATCTCGGCGCAAAACAGTACGACAAGATGAATATGATTTATTCACTGGCAGTAATGTTTAACGCAACATTCGGCGTAATACTCAGCGTCGGAATCGTACTGGCAAACCCGTTATTTATGATGCTCCTAAAAGTATCGCCCGAAATGAAAGGTTATGCCATGACCTACATTTACATCGTAGGCGGCGGAAGCTTTTTAATGGCAGTTTACAACGTTATGATTCAGATTCTTCGTTGTAACGGCTATCCTAAAATAGGCATGTATATTTCCCTCGGAATCAATGTGATTAATATCGGCGGAAATTATCTTTTCTTGTACGGACCGTTAAAAGGGCTGAATATGGGCGTTGCGGGTGTTGCAATTTCTACGTTTGTTGCAAGAACGCTGGCAGTCATAGCCGCACTTGTTTTCTTTTACGCTGCTAAAATCGGAAAGATTTCAATTCGCTACATAAAGCCGTTCCCGTTTGACCTTCTTTGGAAGATGATAAAAATCGGACTTCCTTCGGCAGGCGAAAATCTTTCGTACACAATGTATCAGATGTGCCTTCTTTCATTTGTAAACGGAATGGGCAACGATTCGGTAAACGCACGAGTCTACTGTAATTCGCTAATCTCTTTTGCCCTGTTGTTCTCGAACGCATCGGCGATGGCAACCCAGATTATCACAGGCCATCTGGTAGGAGCCGGAAAAGAAGATATGGCGTATAAAAGAGTGTTTAAAACCCTGCTTGTATCTATGCCGATAACTGTCGGGCTGGCAACACTCAACTGGCTTTTAAGTCCGTTTACTTTACGAATATTCACTCAAAACGAAACCATTATCGCCCTCGGCTCGATGATAATGTTAGTCGACATTTTCCTTGAAATCGGCCGATGCCTGAATATGACATTTATATGCTCACTAAAGGCAGCAGGCGCATACATCTTCCCTCTTATAGTCGGTCTTGTGACCATGTGGGGACTTGGCTTAACCTTCGGCTTCGGCCTCGGCGTTCTCGCCGGCATCGGCGTTGCAGGTGTATATATGGGTACCGCCACGGACGAATGTATCAGAGGCTTGATTGTAATGTATTACTGGTATAAGAAAAAGTGGTACGGAAAAGCGATTGTTGATAAAGCAAAATAGAAAAAGGACTGCTAATGCAGTCCTTTTTTAGTATTATATATTACTTTTCAGCAAGCAGTTTTTTGAGTTTTGCAATTTCTTTTTCAGCCTTATCTGCGCGTCTTTTTTCAGCATTTGCGAGTCTTCTTGCAACTTTTTCACGTTCTGTAGCGGCATTAGCACGTTTTGTTTCTGAATCAGCACGCATTCTTTCCTTTTCTGTATTCGCCCTTTCCATTTGAATTCCTTTCTGGATTCCACGGCCTTCTATCTTATCGTATACTTCACACATACTTATTTTTCCTTCCTTTAACTTGTCTCTTTCTTTATTCAGTTCAACCAATACCTGCGAATATCTCTTGTCCCCGACCATGATTTCCATCATTTTCAGGAATTCATCCTCATGTTTAATCGGATCGTCTAAAGGAACATAATCTTCGTATTTTCTTTTTTGAACAAAAAAATCTGCAATTATTTTGAAGTCACTTTGAAACATATCTATCTGTTTCTGATTAAGGAATGCGACTTCGATAACATTTATTTTATAATCGCTTACATAATCTTTAATATCTGCAGGAATATCAATTACTTCGTATAATGATTTGCCATACCTCCAGTGAGTGGTTCCGAAATATAAAACAAGTGTTATTACCGGATATGGCTTTTTCTTATCTTCACTTTTTAAAAGCTGCGATCTGTAGGAACTGCCGTCATAAGAAATAACTCTCAACGGCATATATTCCTCTGCTTTGTTCTGATGCTCTATTCCAAGAAATGCTATTCGCATCTCTTTGTCATTATAGAATTTGGAGACATCTCTTTCCTGTTGATGGAGTTCTCCGTTAGCTTTATACTGACTTCGGTCCTTGGAATTCTCAAGTTGATCTTCCTTAATCACCTGTTTTCCGCCAAAAAGAAAAACATTCATGATATCGGCGAAAACATCATTGTAATCGGCAAGAATTTTTTCGTTAGCATCTAACCCCATGCATAGATCCTTTCCGCAGGAATGGTTTCCTGCAATTTTATTATGTTTAATGCAGGAATTTTTCCGGGAAAGTTGTATTTACAACTCCGATGTCGGGAATCCGACGATAGAAAGTTCTTGCTTGTCTATATCGTAACATTCAAAGTACGCTAATTCAATCTAAAAAAAACAAATAAATAAAGTTTGTGAATAATCACGAAAACCGAGAAAAATCGGCCTTCAAAAACCCATTCAAACGCCCTGTTTTACAGCATTTTTTACTTGTCAAAAGACCCCCAAAACACGAGCAAAATATATGCTTTTAACTAAATTTTGTGCCCCTTTTTTCTTTAGTTTGTCTAATAAAATATCATTACTCTTTTTTATATAATATAAAGTGAGTTTATATGGATTATTTGATTAATATAAATTCGAAATATAGCAATAACGGAGGTTTAATATGTTACGAAAAGTCATGACCGAAAACGGTATGGTTCGCGGTTTAGCGGGAAATAATACAAGAATTACGGTGTTTAAGGGAATTCCCTTTGCAGCACCTCCTGTTGGAGATTTAAGATGGAAGGCTCCTCAGCCCGCAGCTAACTGGGAAGGCGTGCTTGATGCTTATAAATTCGGTCCCATCTCTATGCAGGATGTTCCCGGGCTTTCCGATGACATATATGTTCGTGACTGGCATGTTGATCCCGAAATTGATATGGATGAAGACTGTCTTTACCTTAATGTCTGGACCAACGCAAAGAGCGCAGACGAGAAACTTCCCGTACTTATATGGTTCTTCGGAGGCGGTTTCCAGTGGGGTTATCCTCCCGAAATGGAATTTAACGGTGAAAATATTGCCAAAAGAGGCGTAATTGTCGTATCCGTCAACTATCGTCTCGGAGCTTTCGGATTTCTTGCTCATGAAGAACTCTGCAAAGAAAGCCCCGATGCTCCCACCAACTTCGGTCTTTTAGACCAGCAGGCGGGTATCAAATGGGTTAAAAGAAATATCGCTGCATTCGGCGGCGATCCCGACAATATAACAATCATGGGTCAGTCAGCAGGCGGCGGTTCAGTATTTTCACATCTTACAGGTTCATCACAGGGACTTTTCCAGAAAGCCGTAATCATGAGCGGTATTATCGGATTCCCTTATTTTGACGACTTTGTAATAATCCCCCGCACGTTTGAGGCTGTAAAAGAAAAAGGCGCCGAATTTATCAAATCACTCGGCGTTGAAACTATAGAAGAAGCAAGAAAACTTGATGCCAAATTCGTTCGCGACAAAGCTTCGGAATTCAGAAACAAGAACGGTTTCTTCTTCTGTCCTTCGGTGGACGGCAAGTTCCTTACCGATGTTCAGACCAAGCTCTTCCTTGAAGGCAAGCATGCTCATGTACCGATGATGGCAGGCAACACCAATGACGAATTCAAGAGTTATATCTTCGCAGACAATGATGAAGACTTTGAAGATAAAGCAAGAGCAATCTTCGGTGACAAGGCGGATAAATTCCTGTCATTCAAGAACGTATACGAAAAGAAAGGCAATCAGTACGCTGAAGCAAACGGCATAGAATGCGCAATTAAAGGCGTATTCGAGCATAACGACAAGGATTGCTACTACTATCTTTTCAATCCCGATATTCCCGGCTGGGACAACCCCGGCACTTTCCATTCTGTAGACCTCTGGTTCTTCTTTGAGACCTTAGGCCTCTGCTGGAGACCTTTCGTCGGAAGACATTTCGATCTTGCAAGACAGATTTGTAACTACCTTACAAACTTCGTTAAAACCGGTGATCCTAACGGAAACGATGCTGACGGAACGCCTATGCCCACATGGGTTCCTTATACTGCAGAAAATAAAGCTGGCATAGAATTTACTCCCAACGGCCCCGTTCCCGCAGTGCGCGATTCGGAGTTTGGCGAGTTCATCAAAGACTGGCTTAATGAAAAGGCAATGAAATAATTCGGAAAGGATTATCTATGAAACAGGCGTTTAATCCGTATTTACCTTCATACGAATATGTTCCCGACGGCGAACCCCATGTCTTCGGCGACAGGGTTTATGTATACGGCTCACATGACAGATTCGGCGGACATTTCTTCTGCCAGAATGACTATGTGTGCTACTCGGCTCCCGTCGACAACCTAAAAGACTGGAAATACGAAGGCGTTATATATACAAGAAAAGACGATCCTTTAAACGTAAAAGACAATATGTGCCTCTACGCACCCGATGTAACAAAGGGTCCGGACGGCAGATATTATCTTTACTATGCGCTCGACAAGGTATCCAATATTTCTGTTGCGGTCTGTGACACACCTGCGGGCAAATATGAATTTTACGGATATGTTCATTACGAGGACGGCACGAAGCTTGGAGAAAACGGCGAAGAGCATCAGTTCGATCCCGCTGTAATCACGGAAGGAGACACCACATACCTCTATACAGGCGGAGTCTGCGCATTCGGAGACGCATCCGTTCACGGTTCCATGTGTACCGTGCTCGGCGCAGATATGCTCACCATAAAAGAAGCGCCCAAATTCGTGGTTCCTTCACCCGTATCGGCACTCGGAACAGACTATGAAAAGCACGGATTTTTCGAGGCTTCATCCATCAGAAAATTTGACGGAAAATACTATTTCGTATATTCATCCGAGGTAATGCATGAACTTTGCTATGCAACAAGCGATTATCCCGACAGAGACTTCAAATACGGAGGGGTTATCGTTTCAAACTGCGATATAGGTATTTCCACCTACAAAAAGGCGGAAGAACCCGCAGCGTACGGCGCCAACAACCACGGCGGTTTGTGCGAGATAAACGGTAAAAGATATATCTTTTATCATCGTCAGACCAACAACGACTGGTACGCACGTCAGGGCTGCGCGGAAGAGGTTAAATTCCTCGCAGACGGAAGTATCCCTCAGGTAGAGATCACTTCCTGCGGACTTAACGGCGGACCTTTATCGGATAGAGAAGAATACCCTTCCTACATCGTCTGCAACATGTATACGGACAAGGAAAGAATCCCTTATGTCGGCGGACATCACGTTCCCAGAGTAACTCAGGACGGCAAAGACGGCGAAGAGTGTGTGGGATACATCTACAATATCGTTGAAAACACGACTCTGGGATTCAAATATTTTGATTTTAAGGGAGTAAAAGGCATTGAACTTGATGTATGCGGATACGGCAAAGGCGACTTTGAAGTACGCACAACTCCCGACGGTCCTGTATACGCGAAGATTGGTGTGGATTTTGAAACGGTATGGGTTACCTACAAAGCAGAATGTAATATTCCCGACGGAGTCTCGGCATTGTACTTAAAGTACACCGGCTTCGGAAACATGGGACTCAAATCCTTCAGATTTCTTCATTAAATTTTTTATACATCCCTTCGAAAAAGGACTGCGAAAAGCGGTCCTTTTTTATTCTTCTAAAAGAATAAAAATCACGACAAATGCCTAAAAATAGGGATTTGTCCCAATAAAAGAAAGAATAATCACGAAAAATCTGAAAAAAATTAAAAATTTATTCTTTACAAATGTCAAAAAATAACTTATAATCATTTTCACCACTAAAAATTGAGACTCCTCAAATTGGGATAAATTCTCCCCAAATTTTCCTGATTTAAAATTACAACTGAATATTGTTAAAAATCATGAAAGGAGTATAAAGATATTTTATTGATACTTTTTTTGATTGGCGCGACAGCGTTTGATTTTGGTACCGATAAAATCCCTAACTGGTACATTCTTTTAGCTTCATCGATTCTTCTTACAACAAAAATCATTCAAGACAACGGGATTGATTTTTTCGGTACTTTTCTCTCGATTTTATTTCCCATTTTAGTTTTGTTTCCGCTTTTCGCACTCGGGTTCTTCGGGGCAGCGGATGTAAAACTCTTTGGAATGCTCGGAATTTGTTTTTCTTTCAAAGAGGTTATGCTAGTTTTTACAATTTCACTTTTTGCAGGTCTTGTTATTGGCATAATAAAGGCCGTTAAATACAAATCTTTCGGCGAAAGATTTAAGTATTTATTTAATTTTTCAAGAAACCTGCAGAGGAAAATTTTAATGAAGGAAGAAGGTATTTTTGATGAATCTTACATGGATACCATCGACAAGGAATTGTTGAAAAAGGGAAAGATTCATTATTCGTTGCCCATACTACTGGGGGTTATAGCAATAACTATATGTTAGGAGGATTTGTATGAAGAAAAAGGTTCTAGGCTTATACGACTCTAACATTACATACATGGAAAAACTCTATAAATATTTAGAGGATGACAGAAAAATAGGATTTTCAATTTGTGCTTTTACGAGCGAGGAAAAACTTACAGACTTTTTAGAGAAGGAAAAGATAGATTATTTAATCGCTTCGGAAGACAGAATTAAGAAAATCAAAGGGGTAGGCAAAACAATATACATTTACGAAGATGCACAGAATGACGGTATTTACAGATACAGTCCCGGGGATGAGGTAGTCGACAGACTTATAGAAATCATCGGATCGGGCGAAGCAGAAATCTGTAATCCGACAGCTTGTAAAACAAAGTATATTGGTATTTTTTCACCTGTAGCACGTTCTATGAAAACCTCATTTTGTACGGTACTTGGGCAAATGCTTGCAAAGAAATACAGGGTATTGTACTTGAATTTCGAAAGTTTTTCGGGAATGTCGGTAAGTGAACAATTTGGAAGAAGAGGGGATCTTTCAGATGTTCTTTACTATTTCAAAAATATCAGACAGGAATTCATATCGAAATTCAAAAACAGTATCGTTAGTTACAATGGGCTGGATATGATAAAACCTGCATATTATTATCTGGATTTGTCATATATTACGCCGGATATATGGGATGAATTTCTTTCAGAACTGTCAGCCATGAACGAATACGACTATATCATCATGGACTTATCGGACTATCTTCAGGGACTATTCGATTCTTTTCTTTCCAGATGTTCCATAGTTTACACCATGACGGCGAACGATTCTCGGGCGCAAAGTAAAATCTTTCATTATGAACAGATTCTGAATGAATATAACCACGAGGATATCCTGAAAAAAACAAAGAAATTTGTGATCCCGACGATTAAAAATCTGCCGGGTGAAATTGACAGGCTGCTGTATACGGAACTGACGGACTACGTAAGGAAGGAAACCGCTTCGGAGTTTAAATGGTAATAAACGGAGGTAAAAATGATTGATGGGAAAGAGACCGAAAGGCTTATTGCCATTGTACGAAGTGAGATAGATCTTTCATCGGATCCAAGTGAAGACGAAGTCAAGGTTTTAATATCGCAAACGGTCTACAGGGAAACTTTTGAAAAAAACTTTTCTTATAAAGACAGAGACACTCTGGTAAAAATCATATTTGATTCCATCAGGAAACTGGATATTTTACAGGAACTCATAGAAGATGAGGAAATCTCGGAAATAATGGTAAACGGATATGACAGAATATTTGTCGAAAAAAGAGGAAGTATTTTCGAGTGGCCCAAGAAATTTGCATCAAAAGAAAAGCTTGATGACGTAATACAGCAAATAGTATCCTCCTGCAATAGGGCCGTGAATGAAAGCGAGCCCATTGTAGATGCCAGGCTGCCCGGGGGAGAGAGAGTAAATATTGTGCTCTCTCCGCCGGCGGTCATTGGTCCGATAATGACCATCAGACGTTTTCCCAAGGAAGTATTTACGATGGAAAAACTGGTGGATAACGGAAGCATCAGCGCGGAAGCAGCAGAGTTTTTAAAAGCTGCTGTCAAATCGGGATATAACTGTTTTGTATCTGGAGGGACATCCAGCGGAAAAACAACTCTTTTAAATGTTTTATCCGAGTTTATTCCCAAAGGGGAAAGAGTGATAACCATCGAAGATTCTGCAGAACTTCAGATTAATTCGGTGGAGAATCTGGTAAGACTGGAAACCCGAAATTCAAATTCTTCGGGATGTGAGGCGATTACCATTAAAGATTTGATTAAAACCGCCCTCAGAATGAGACCTGACTGGGTAATAGTCGGAGAGGTCAGAGGAGCGGAAGTGGCAGATATGCTTCAGGCAATGAATACGGGGCATTTCAGTATGTCGACGGGACATGCCAACAGCTCCAAAGATATGATTACACGACTTGAAGCGATGTATCTTCAGAATGCGGAAATACCTCTTGAATCCATTAGACGACAAATTGCTTCAGGTATAGACATTATGATTCATCTTGAAAGAGGAGAGAATGGAATAAGAAGGGTTACGGAAATAAGTGAAGTTACATTTGATGAAGACAAAAGCATTGTTTTAAGGAAAATATTTGATACAGAATTTATGGGTTCAAAGTATGTATTAAATAAAGTCGGAGAACTCAAGGATACTTACAAAATGGAAAAAAGAAATGAGATACGACAAATACAAACTTAGTTTAAAAGAATTATTATCAGGTATTTTAATCTGGGCAGTGGCATCTGTTATACTTTCATATTTCTTTTACAGATCTATTATTGCATGTTTTATAATTTTTATTTTCTTTCCGGTATTTCTGATATTTGTAAAAAAATATCTTTTGGAAAAAAGAAAATGGAAAATGACACTTGAGTTTAAGGAAATGATACGTATAATCGCCGTTAATCTGCAGGCGGGCAGCTCTGCGGAAAATGCCTTCAGAAGCGCATATCGGGAAATAAGATATATGTTTGGCGAAAAATCTTTTATGACAAAGGAATGTGAATTCATTGTCAGGGGGCTTGAGAATAACCTCGTTTTGGAAAATCTTTTGGCTTCTTTTGGGGAACGAAGCTGTATTGAGGAAATAAAAGAATTTTCCGAGGTTTTCTCCATCGCCAAACGAAGCGGAGGAAATTTAAAAGAGATTATAGCTGATACAACAGATGTTATAGATACAAAGATAGAGATGAAAAGGGAGTTTAGGACATTAATTTCTTCTAAAAGATTTGAACACAGACTTATGTGCATCATTCCGTTCGTTATTCTTGGCTACATAGGAACGACAAGCCCGGGATATTTTGACAATCTGTATGGGAATATGCGTGGAGTTGTAATTATGACAGCCTGCCTTTTTGTATATTTGGGAGCTTTCTTATGGGGAGAAAAAATAGCGGACATAAAAGCATAAATAAAAAGAATATAAAAACAGCAGGAATTGTAATTCTTTTAGGAGTGTTTTTAACAATCGTTCTTTTGTTAAAAAGCGGGAGAGATACCACTGATACAGATGTTCTTATAAGAGAAGAAAATGGTAAAAACCAAAATATCAGACTTGTGGCAGAAAGTGAATACGGGGAAGAAGATATCGAAATAGAACTTCTTTCAAGAACTTATTCTGAAATTGAAATCGAAAATATGAAAACAGATTTCCTGGATGAATTAAGATTCAGCATTCTTTCCGAAAACAGTTCTTTTGAAGAGATATACGAAAATCTGTCATTTCCGGAAGCAGTGGAAGGTTATCCTTTTACATTAAGTTACAGAGTCAGGCCAAGGGGAATATTGGATTCGTCGGGAGCGATAATAAATGATGTTGACGAGGAAACACCGATAGAACTGGAAATAACATATTCGCTGGATAATTTTGAAGAAAAGGAAATTATAGAAGGAATTATACTGCCGCAACAAAAGAGTGAGGAAGAATTATTTGCGAAGAAGCTCAGAGATTATATCGAAGGAGAAAATGAAAATAACCGAAACAGCAAAACCATTATTCTTCCGACACAAATAAACGGTGTAAACGTTAAATGGAGTAAAAAGAAGAGTTCAAAAGTCCCGGCAATTATTGTTTTAACAGTAGTATGTGCCGGTTTTGTGCTTTTTAAGGACCGAATTTTATCCGGAGAAAATGAGAAAAAAAGGAGAGAAAAAATAATCCTGGAGTATCCGGATTTTGCGGTCAAATATGCTTTATTAAACGAAGCGGGTCTTACGCACAGGCAGATTGTGGATAGGCTTGGCTCGGAATATGAAAAAAAGAAAAAAGACAGTCCGATCTACGAGGAAATATATAAAGTCAGTATTGATGTAAAAGGAGGAGTACCTTTAACGGATGCTCTGGAAAGCATGTCAAAAAACTGCGGAGTAAGAGAAATTACATTTTTTGTCGGGCTGATAAACAGAAACATAAAAAAGGGTGGCAGAGAAATATCTGCCGAATTAAGAAAAGCGGCGGATGAGAGCAGCAGCGAAAAAAGAGAGAAGATACGAAGAAAAGCCGAAACTGCCGGAACAAGACTTTTAATACCGATGGTTTTTCTTTTAATAATAGTGTTTGCATTGATTATGATTCCGGCATTCGATAGTTTTTCGTTCTAAAAAATGCGAAAGGAGGAAAAACAATGAAATCTGCACTTGGACTTATAAAAAGATTTGCATATGATGAGACCGGATTAAGCACTGTCGAAGTAATTCTGATTTTGGTTGTACTGGTAACGTTGGTAATTATTTTCAGAGAAGAGATGATTGATATTGTTGAAGATGTTTTTAAAGCAATTACAGATAAAATTAAAAAAATCACATAGCACCGATGGTGAAATATCGATATATCTCAGTCTTGTATTTACGCTGATAATATCATTACTTTTAACAGTCATATCAGCAGCGAGAGGGGCAGCACTCCAGGTGTTGTATGAATGTGCCGTGGAGAGTGCGCTTCTCTCGGTTTTTGGAGAATACAACCAGGAACTGTTGGACAGATATGATGTGTTTTTTATCGATTTATCGTATCTTTCGAACAGTCCGGATCCTCAAAATCTTGAAATAAAACTGAATGAGTATTTTGAAGATAATTTTCATCCCGAAAACGGAACGTCTTTATTGTTTTATTCGGATTTTCTTGATGTTACAAATACTTATGTTTCTTTAACCGAATATGAACTTGCAACGGACAGTTATGGAGAACCTTTTAAGAAACAGGTTGTTGAATATATGTCCAATCTGGTTGGCGTAAATGATGTAAAAGATATGACAAATCTTATCAGTGTATGGGATTCATACAGTCTTGATACGGAAAAGTTTCCCGAGATGCAGGAAAAAGCAGTCGAGAGCTTTACTTCATCAGATGAGGACAACTGGGAACAGACGGTAATAAAGGATAAATTCAGAACATTTATTATGTATGATGAGCATGCGCTAATCTTGATGGGAATGGATTTTTTTAAACTCTCCTTTGAAACAATTTCCGTATCGGACACACTCCTTCATCGGGATAAAGAAAAAGGAATCGGCGATATGAGAGAGTATGATTTTGATCCGACCGAGAACATCTTTTTTATTGAGTACATAATGAGCAAAATGGGGAATTATCTTGACCAAAGAGAAGATACGAAGCTCAAGTACGAAGCAGAATATATCGTCTTTGGGCAGGGAGCGGACATTATGAATATGGAATGTATGGTTCAGAATTTGTTTAATGTAAGAGCACTGGAGGATTACATTTCTTTAAATCTTGCTACCGATAAAGTGGATGCGGTCAGGCCGATAGGAGAAGTGCTTGAGCCTGTTACTGAAATACCGGAACCTGTCATTACTCAGACAATTTTGCTTATATGGGCGATGGCGGAAGCGGTAACTGATGTCAGAGAATTAATAAAAGGAGAGAGAGTCCCTCTAATTAAGACATCAGAACAGATAAATGTAAGTATAGAAGGACTAATTAATCTTATCGGGGAAGAAGTTGAACTTGAAGGTGAAGTTACGGAAGCACCTGTCAGTGAAAACGGAATTCCAAATATAACCGTAGGGTATTCGGATTATTTACGAGTTTTTTTGTATGCACTTCCTTCGGTGTTTAAGGTATACCGGACGATGGATATGATTGAACAGGATTTGAGGATATCCGGAACAGGAAATGAGTTTTTCAGATTTGATGTATGTGCGGATAAAGTTAAGGCTGTATTCAGCGTTGAGACGGGATTTGACTATCGGTTTGTCGGCGAAAAAAAGTATTCATATTTCTAATCATAAAAGAAATTCTGGGAGGAAGGATGGATGAAAAAAACAAAGGGCAGTCTGACACTTGAAGCAGCAATTGTTTTACCGATTTTTTTAAGTCTGGCAATTTCTCTTATATCTGTTTTGGAAATGATGAATCTTTATGCGAGGGTGGAATTTGCTTTGCATGAGACGGCGAGGGAAATATCACTAATGGTATACCCCGCTAACTATGTGAAGACCTTCGGAGAGGAATTTCTTGACGAAGATTATGAAATTGAACTGCCTGATGCGAATATCCTAAACCCTCTAGTATCCGAAACGCTTGTGCGAGCGATGTTTACTGACAATTTCGGATATAAAAATCTGAACAATTCCCTGATAAAAAACGGCGAAGCGGGAATCTTCTTTTTTAGAAGTGACATTATAAACGAAAAAGGCGACATAGATCTGATAGTAACCTATAAGGTCGAGCCACTTTTTAATATGTTCGGTCTGGGCAAAATGACATTTTGCAACAGGGTAAAAATGCATTCATGGACCGGATATATAAAAGAAAAACATGAAGAAGATGAATATGTTTATATAACGGATAACGCAAGCGTTTATCACACAAGGAGAGACTGCACGCATCTTTGTCTGACTATAAATTCCGTTACGATATCGGAACTGGGTAAATGCAGAAATAAAGACGGTAAAATTTATAAGCCCTGCAAAAAATGCGGAAGCGATGAAAACGAATCGGGATATTTTTATATCACTCCTTATGGGGAGGTATACCATACAAGTCTTTCGTGCAGCGGGTTAAAAAGAACCATATATAAGGTCAGGCTTTCCGAAGTCACAGGACTTGGTGAATGTGAAAGATGTAGGAATTATAAAGAAGGGGAAATCATAGAAAAGGGAGAAAATGGATCCGATTAAAAGCGTAAGGTTTGCACTTGTTTTTATTGTGCTTGTTATTGAAGCATTAAAGGATTTTCGGAAAAAAGAAGTAAATATTCCGATATTGGGAATTCTGGCTATAGCAGCCATGATTATGGTTTTTTTAGGAAAAGATATTTCTGTATCAAATGCGATAATCGGGCTTGCGGAAGGCGTATTGCTGATTCTTGTTTCCGTTATGACAAAAGGCCAGATTGGAATTGGAGACGGGATACTGCTTGCGGCATGTGGGCTTATGCTTGGAGGGAAGGATAATATGGTAATGTTCTTCTTTGCGTGCTTAAGCAGTGCAATTGTTTCAGTTTTGATAATGATAATTAAGAAAGCTGATAAAAAGACAAAGATTCCGTTTGTTCCTTTTATGATCCCGGGGTTTCTGATTATGGTTTTGTTGTCGCTTGGATGACAGAAAGCAGGATAAAGGTGTTTAGGAAGACAGAACTTAAATATATTAAAGGAAGTTTTACCATTGAATGTGCATTGATTATGCCGGTTATTCTTTTATGCATTGTTTCGATAATATGGATGATGATTTATATGTATGACGAAAATGTCGTTTACAGGGCGCTGGTACATGCTGTACTGGCAGCAGATTATCATGAGTCGGATTCAAACAACGAACTGAAGAATGAAATCGAAGAAAGAGTTTATGAGGATTTGAAAGGGCAACTTGTCGGAGTAAGCGATGCCGAAGTTTTTGTAAAAGTTGGTAAGAATAAGGTTAGTGCAAGAGTGGAAGCGAAACTCGGAATGCCCAAGGATATCCCGGGCATGTCAGAACTGGGCGAGATAGAAGTTGAGGTAAAAGAAACAAGATTGTTTGGAGCGGATATTATTCTGGATGTCAGAAGAGCTAAGGCAGTCTATGATATAGCAGAAAAACTGGCCGGGAGTGAAAAGGATACGGAAATCCCGGAACTGGAGGGAGAATGAAGGCGGAATGTGTAAGAGACTTAAACAGAAAATATTTGGTAATGACCGATGATTCTGACGGCTATCAGACAGAAATGCTTATAAGGAACAAAGCCGAAGGATTTATTCCGGTTAAAAAGATTGACTGGGATAACGAAATCAGGCTTTATTACGATATTACAGGGAAACAGTCCCTGGACAAGGGCTTTGTAAAAAGAAAGGTATCCTATCAGGAACTTTCGGAGCTTCTATACTCAATTAGCTGTCAGGTAAAGGAATGTAAGAGATTGTTCCTGGATGTTTCGGGGATAATTCTTTCGCCGGAATATATCTATATGGATTTGAGTAATGACAGATTCTATTGGATTTTTTATCCGTGTAACAGAGATTCACATGAAATTATGGATCTGGCGGAATACCTTTTGGAACACATAGATAACAGTAATCATGCGGCGGTGAGAACAGTGTATGAACTGTATCGAAGGGCAAAGGAAGGAAGTATTGATGCAGAAAACCTGTATGAAATCCTTAAGTCCGAAAACGAAGAAGAGGAAACAGTCATCACGGAAGCAAGTGAAAACATTCAAAATAGTAAAAAAGCGGTTATAAAAGAAAAAGAATTGCATAAAAGTAAAATCGAGAAAACAATCGACAGGATGTTTGATTCATTAAAATCCAAACTCTCTGAAAGAAAAACGCAGGAAAAAGATCTTGAGTATGAGAATTTAGATGAAGATTTAAGTGAGGATGACGGTATAGTGGCCGACACGGAATTTGGCACGGTACTAATAACTCTTCCCGAAGGAAATTCCAGAAAACTAATCAGCAGAAACAATTCGATTCCGGATGCAAAACTGGATTTCTTCCCCTGCGTTTTAGGTTCCAGACAGGATTGCGTGGATATACTTTTAAATGACCGGAGTGTATCAAGGATGCATGCGCAGATAGATGAAGCTCAAGGAAGATTGTATTTATATGATTTGAACTCAACCAACGGCACTTTTGTGAACGGGCAACGCATAAAATCGGAAGAGTATGAAATAAAGGAAGGAGACGAGATACAGATAGGAAATGTAAGGTTTGTTCTTGCATAACGGTTTTAAAACCAAAAACAAATGCTGCCGTCTTAAATTTGCTTGCTTATAAAAATATACGATATTATAATTGAATATGCCGAGTAGTAAAGTATGAAAAGCTGGTAATAATACTTAATTAGGAGAAAACAAATGAAAGACGATTGCATTTTTTGCAAGCTTGCAAACGGAGTATTTCCCACAAATTCTATTTATGAGGATGAGGATTTTAACGTTATTCTCGATGTAGGTCCCGCTACCAAGGGCCATGCGCTCATTCTTCCCAAGGAGCACTATGCAAATCTTTATGAGCTTCCCGAAGAAAAAGCTGCCAAAGTCATGATTCTTGCGAAGAAACTTGCTACCAAGATGACCGACAGACTTGGTGCCGACGGATTTAATCTGGTACAGAACAACGGAACCTGCGCAGGTCAGACTGTTTTTCATTTCCATTTTCATCTGATTCCCAGATATGAAAACGACG
>CAMYYF010000009.1:0-19955 GCA_947303375.1 uncultured Lachnospiraceae bacterium | reverse complement strand
AAAACGTAAATATTGCAGGTGCAAAGGTTGATATCATAATCGTTAACGAAACAAAAATCATTTCCACCGCCATCAGGGATCACTGGCAGATTCTTGTAATACTTTTTGTAGTTACAATTATCATTCCTCTGTTTATGTTGATGATGATTGAAAATACGGTTATAAAAAGAATCGCAATTCTGGAAAATGCTTTCGGAAGTGAGAAAACCAACACTTTCAATTCCATTCAGAATGTAGAGGGAAATGATGAGCTTGCATCCCTCATGAAAAAATACAACAAGATGGTTGATATTACCAACGAACTGGTAACAACCGTTTACAAGGATAAAATTAAGGAACAGGAAAGTGATATCGCAAGACAGAAGGCTGAACTTCTGGCTTTACAGAGTCAGATTAATCCGCACTTTATGTTTAACGCACTTGAAAGTATCAGAATGCATTCGCTCCTAAAAGGAGAGACCGAGACCGCAACTATGGTTGACAAACTGGCGGTTATGGAAAGACAGAACGTAGAGTGGGGCAAGGATTTCGTTACCGTTAAAAACGAAATCGAATCCATTGAAGCGTATCTTGCACTCCAGAGCTACAGATTCGGCGACAGACTTTCGTTTGATATCGATGTTGAAGAGGAATGCGAAAACTATCTGGTTCCCAAACTTACCATCGTTACATTTGTAGAAAATGCTTGCGTTCACGGCATCGAATCCAAAGCAACGCAGGGCTGGATATTTGTAAGGGTATATAAATCCGAAAAGGTTCTTTTCATAGAAGTTGAAGATACCGGCGAAGGCATGAGCGAAGAAAAGGTTCAGGAAATGCTTGACGATATCGAGAATGCTTCGATTGAAACAATCAAAGCCAGAAAGCATGTCGGTATCATGAATGCATGCTTAAGACTTAAGATGGTTACCGATCGTGCGGTTAAATTTGATATTGAAAGTGAAGTCGGAGTCGGAATGAGTGTGATTATAAAGATTCCGCTTGATAAACTAAAAAAGCAGGAGGGCGAGTGATGTTAAAAGTCATGCTTGTCGATGACGAACCCTTTATACTTCAGGGTTTGAAAATTCTGGTTGACTGGAACAAGGAAGGTTTCGAGATAGTAAATACCGCTTCCAACGGCAAAGAAGCACTCGAATATCTAAAAAACAACGAGGTTGATTTAATCATCTCGGACATTCAGATGCCTGTTATGAACGGACTGGAGCTTCTTGAAAACATTCAGAAAACAGGTGTTTCACATGCGAGATTCGCAATCCTCACGGGTTACGATGATTTTTCGTATGCCCAGAGAGCGATTAAATACAACAGTATGGACTATATTTTAAAGCCCGTTCAGAAAAAGGACATTCTTGCTCTTTTACGAAATGTTTCCAAATTGGAAAAAGTTTCCAAGGAAAAAGAAGACGACCGAGCAAAGATGGAAGACGCATATCTTGCCAGAAACGTTATCGCGCTTATTAAAGGCAAATACGATGACTCGAACATCGAATATGTCAAAAAACATATGCAGCTTTCCGGCAAAATCAGATATGTGGATATCGAACTCGCAGATGAAACCAAGGAAAGCGACGAGGATGATTATGATGCAAGAGTACTCCAGCACCAGTTGCACAGCACCTGTCGTGAAGTTTATAAAGACAATGAAAACCATTTTATCTTTGACGTTTCATATGACGAGTCAAGCTATGATGTAGGTTTTATTTACTGCGACAATATGGCCACAAGATACGATATGTCGGATGAAGATTTCTTTGAGAGTATGATAAAGAAAATCGAAGGAATTCTTTTAAAGCCCGTCAGAATGATCTGTGGCAAAAAGGTTGGAGACATATCTCAGATTGCCAAGTCATATTCATCCTGCAGAATGCTTAACAGTATCAAGGGTTTCCACAACGAAAAGAGAGTATATATTTACGAGGACGAAGTTCAGATAGAGCAAAAGAGTGCGTATCTTTGCAAGAAGAGCCTTGACGAATGTATTGCAGCCATTGAGAAAAACGAAAAAGAGCAGATTGAAAAGAGCGTGGAAAAACTTTACGAAGAAATTGCCAACGTAGGCGAAAACTACAACCTCGTCAATATGAATATCAATTATCTTCTTTTCCAGCTTATACATCTGGCTACCGAGCAGGATGACAATGTCAATCAGGAAGAAGTTATTCAGTATATTTCCGAGAATTCTGTCGGTGGCGAGACGCTTTCGAGAGGCTCAAGTCAGCATCTTAAAAACTTTGCTCTTCAGTATGCCGACTATCTTATGAGCTTAAGAAAGAATGTTTCGAGAGGTATCCTGTCAAACATCGAGAAAGATATCGCAGAGCATTATGCGGAAAACATTTCCCTAAGAAACCTTGGTGAAAAGTATTACATGAACAGCTCTTATCTCGGACAGGTTTTCAGAAAGAAATACAATGTTTCTTTTAAGGATTATCTTACCAACATCAGGATTAACGAAGCGGCCAAGCAGCTTATAATGACCGATAAAAAGATCAATCAGATAGCCGAGGAAGTAGGCTATATGGACTGCGACTATTTTATCAGAAAATTTATTGAAATTAAGGGCTGCACACCGTCCAAGTACAGAAAAAACAACAGTCATCAGTAGGGTGAAAATATGAAAAGTATTGCAATCATTACCGCCAGAGGCGGCAGCAAGAGAATACCGAAGAAAAACATAAAAGATTTTTTGGGCAAACCGATAATAGCCTATTCAATAGAGGCTGCGCTTGAAAGCAATGTATTTGACGAAGTCATGGTTTCCACCGACAGTGAGGAAATCGCGGAAATTGCCAAAAAGTACGGAGCAAAGGTTCCCTTTTTTAGGAGCGAAAAAACCAGTAATGATTTTGCCACCACAAACGACGTTATTCTTGAAGTAATAGACGAATATGAAAAAAGAGGCGAAGTATTTGACTATGGAGTATGCATCTATCCGACAGCACCTTTTGTGACCGGAGCTAAGTTAAAGGATGCGCTCACAAAACTTAAGGAAAGCTCTGCGGATACGCTTATTCCCGTAGTTGCCTTTTCGTATCCGCCGAAGCGTGCCCTTGTAATAAGGGAAGGGAAACTTGTTTTCGAATATCCCGAGTTTATGGATTCGCGTTCTCAGGATCTTGAAAGCGAATATCATGATGTCGGTCAGTTTTACTGTTTTAATATAGAAGCATTTAAAAAGAACAGGAAACTTATGAAAGGCGATATTCTTCCATATATAGTGGATGAAACCGAGGTTCAGGACATAGATAATGAGTCTGACTGGAAGATTGCCGAAATCAAGTTTGAAAAATTAAAAATGAAGGACAAATAAGCCCTTTTTTCGTAAATATAAAAAAGCCCTAAAAATAGGGCTGTTAAGGCACTTTTTACCCGATAAAATGCAGGACAAAAACCACCTATATTTTATCGGGTTTTTTATTTAATTTTATCGGGTTATAAAAAAACAATAACAAAAGTATAATTTAAAGTACGATTAGCCGTAGTGACGGCATAGTTTTATAGGAGGTAAAAAAATGAAAATGAAGAAATTCATTGCACTCGGCATGGCTGGTATGCTTAGTGCAACAACGTTGGTTGGCTGTGACAAGGGCACAGGAAATGTTACTACAACTCCTGATGACACTACTTCTACAACAACAACGACAACAACAACTACTACTCCTGATGACGATGTAGTAGAAGAAGCAAAAGAGTATTCAGAAGACGAAATCGTTAACTGGACAATGTTCGTAGCAATGCCTGGTTCCGAAATCAATGACGGAAACGACATCCAGGAAATCATCGCTAAGAAGACAGGTGTCAGAGTTAAAGAGACATGGCTTACAGGCCAGACAGCAGCTGAAGCTGTTGGTGCTATCCTTGCTTCAGGCGAACTTCCTACTTTCATCGATGCAGGTGAAGGATTTAAGGAAATGTATGAAGCTGATACTCTTGTAGCTTGGGATCCTTACATTGAGAAGTATCCTAACCTTAAGGAAATGTATTCAGATTATGAATGGAATATGTTCCGTCAGGACGATGGAAAGATCTACTGGGCTAACGTATTCAACAACACATACGGCGAATCAAAGGCTACAGGTCATAATGACGAAGCATTCTGGATTCAGGTTAGAGTTCTTGAAGAGTTCGGTTATCCTGAAGTTAAGACACTTGACGAATACTTCGATCTTCTTGAGAAGTACTATGCAGCTCATCCTAACTTCGTAGATCCCGAAGGCAATACAATTGACATTATCCCTTACACAATCCTTTGTGATGACTGGAGATATTTCTGTCTTGAGAACGCAGGTCAGTTCCTTGATGGTTATCCTAACGATGGTTCTGTAATCGTTGATCCTTCTACAATGAAGATCGTTGACTACAACACCACACCTACCACAAAGACATACTTCGCTAAACTTAACGAAGAGTACAACAAGGGTATGATCGACAAAGAGTTCGCTACTCAGAAGTACGATGACTATATGAACAAACTTTGTACAGGTGCTGTACTTGGTATGGTTGACCAGAACTGGGACTTCAACTACACAGTAACTCCTGCTTTCGCTTCTTCAGGCTTAGCAGATATGGGTTGTGAATATGTTCCTTTAGGACTTACAGTTGAAGGCGTAACAGAGCAGAGATGGCATACATACGGCGATACAGTAAACGCATCTTCAGGTTGTGCAGTTACAACAGCTTGTGAAGATCCCGACAGAGCATTCCAGTTCTTAAGCGATCTTCTTAACCAGGACATCCATGATCTCCGTTACTGGGGCGTTGAAGGCGTTGACTACTTAGTAGACGAAGATGGTATGTACTACAGAACTCAGGAAATGAGAGACAAACTTAACGATACATCTTACAAGGCATCTCACGTATGTAACTACTCATACATGCCTCAGTGGCTTGGAACAAGCAAAGACGGTAAGAACGCAATGCAGCCCGCAGAGCAGGCTTCAGAGTTCTATGCAGGTCTTTCAGAGCCTCTTGCAAACTGCTTCAAGGCATACAATGCAGGCGGTTATCCCGACATGATCGGTTCAGTCGAAGAAGATGTTAATGCTACACATCCTTGGTTCCCGATGTGGTCATGGTCCAACGAACTTAACAACGACACACCCGGTGGTGTTGCTTGGGGTAAGATGGGCGAGACAAAGCACAAATGGCTTCCCGCTGTAGTTATGTCCAAAGACTTCGAAGGTGAATGGGCTAAGTACATGGATGCATACAGTGCTTGTAAACCTGAAGACTTCCTTAACGAAGCACAGGGCGTACTTGATGATCGTATGGCAGCATACAACGCAAGCAAGTAATTTACAAAACATCTTGTAAAAAATAATAATTAATGAAGTGGCAACCACGGTTGTATAATGCTGTGGTTGCCATTTTAAAGGAAAGGGAGGCTTAAAAATGGCAAACGAAGCGGATCAGATCGTCAATACTGAAGAAGCAGCAGTAGAAAACGAGATTAATGCCGAAGCCGAAACAATGGAAACCGCCGCAGAAGCTATAGCAGAAAATGTTGAGACGGTTACGGAAGCTGCAGAATCAACCGAAGGTAATGCTATCGATGAAGCATATGAGGTTGAAAACTATGCCAAAGATGCATATGAACACAAATCTACATTAGACGACAAACAGATTAAGGCTTTGTCCAAAAAGAGAATATCCAAAGGCGAATTAAAGAGACAGTGGATATTACTTGTTATCGGTTTCATATTTGTTTTATACGGATTGTTATTCTACTATCTTCCTCTCGGCGGATGGATAATGGCATTCCAGAACTATAAGTTAAAAACAGGACTTCTTCACTCGAAATTTGTAGGCTTTGATAAATTCAAATTCATGTTTGAGTTCGATGTTTTCGAATGGGGTATGGAAACCACAGGAAACTTCTTCAAAGCCATGAAAATATGGATAGACAAAGTTGTATTCGTAAGAACCATCAGAAATACCATCGGTATGGGTATTCTTAACCTGGTTACAACTTTTATCATGGCAATTGTATTTGCCATCTTACTTAACGAAGTAAGAAATAAATTAGGAAAGAGACTGGTTCAGACAATTTCTTACCTGCCTCACTTCCTTTCATGGATTATCGTGTGCGGTATCGTACATGACTCTTTATCAAGTACAGGTATCGTAAATGATATTTTAAGATTATTACACATTGTTGATGACAGTTATAACTTCTTCGCCCACCCGGCCTGGTTCTGGCCGATAGTTGCCTTCGCCAATGTATGGAAGGAGACCGGTTGGAACGCAATCATTTATCTTGCAGCTATTACAGCGATCGATCCTTCGCTTTATGAAGCAGCAGAAATCGACGGCGCAGGCAGATGGGGCAAGATCAGATACATTACTCTTCCGAGTATCGCACCTACTATCGTTATCTTACTCGTTATGAACATTGGTAACCTTCTTAACTGTGGTTTCGAAGTTCAGTACTTACTTGGTAACGGTCTTGTACAGGACGTTGCACAGACCATCGATATCTACGTTCTTAACTGGGGTGTTGGTCAGATGGACTACTCGCTTGGTACTGCCGCGGGTATATTTAAGAGTTTGGTTGCAATTCTTCTGATTGTAATATTTAATACAGTCGCCAAGAAGATGGGCCAGGAAAGTTTGTTCTAGGAGGGAGAAAAAAGTATGAAAATGAAAAAAGACGATTTCGCCCTCAATTATACAAACTCCCATGGCGGAGAGAAAATGAGCGACGAAGAATTAAAAACCATAAAAAGAATGGCCCGCAAGAATTCCAGAAAGATGGATGGATGGGGATGGGCATTTGTAATTTGCAATACCATTTTCCTTATTGGATTTACAATCATCACCCTTTATCCTGTTTGGAACACGGTTGCGTACTCATTCAATGACGGACTTGACGCCTTAAGAGGCGGAATCTATTTCTGGCCGAGAAAGTTCTCAACAGAAAGTTATGTTAAAGTATTAAATATCCAGGGATTCCTGGTTGGTGCAAAGATTACGGTTTTAAGAACCGTTCTCGGTACACTGACTTCACTTATTGCAAACGCACTCCTTGCATTTGTTATAAGCCGTAAGAGATTTCTTTTCAGATCTTCTCTTTCACTCTTCTGGGTTATCACAATGTATGTTAACGGTGGTTTGATTCCCGTAATGTTACTCTTCAGATATTTACATCTTACCGGTACATTCTGGGTATACATCGTTCCCGGTATGATCAGTGCGTTCAACGTAATGGTACTTAGAACATACATGGAAGACCTCCCGGATGAACTTGAGGAATCCGCTCAGCTCGACGGTGCAGGATATATTACGATTTTCATTAAAATCATATCTCCTCTGTGTAAACCCGTTTACGCAACAATCGCTTTGTTCGTAGCAGTTTGGCAGTGGAACTCATGGTTTGATGCAATGCTCTATAACCGTATGAAAACAGAATATACCACATTGCAGTACGAATTGATGAAACTGCTCAATTCGGTTACTCAGCAAAGCGGCAGTGCAAACGGAAACAACACAACTACTGCTGCAAAGCAGGTAACACCTGTATCAGTCAGATCCGCAGCTACAGTTGTTACTATGGTACCTATCATCTGTATTTACCCTTTCTTACAGAGATACTTTGTAACCGGTCTTACAATCGGTGGCGTAAAAGGTTAACCAAATTTCTAAAATATATTTTTACCGCTTCGGAACTGCTTATTCCGGAGCGGTTTTTTTCTAAGACAGTTTGTCTGATTGAAAAAAGAACGGGAGATATGATATAATTCCCGAAGATTTATTAAGCTTGAAGGGATTCCTTTATGAACATTTTTAAATTTGACAGCCCTGTAATGCAGTTTATGGCTAAGGTTGCGGATATGATTATCCTCAATATCTTAACACTCGTGCTAAGTATCCCCATAGTCACATTCGGTGCGGCTTATACAGCTAAATACTATGTGTCTATGAAGATTATCCGCGGGGAGGAAAGCACGGTTTTTAAACCGTATTTCAAGGCTTTTAAAGACAATTTTAAACAGGCTACGCTTATCTGGATGATCCAGCTGGTAATCCTTGTTCTGCTTGGAATTGACTGGCTCTGGATTTTCCTGGTCAAGGGTATCGGCAATGCAAATGAAATATATATAATTGCGCTCGGCCTTGTTTCACTGTTTGTATTATGCATTACGGCCACAGTTTTTCCCTTCATAGCCAGATTTGAAATGACCATAAAAGAAGCGTTCAAGGGAGCAGGTCTCTTTTCGTTTCTTTATTTCATAAAACTTGTATTTATTATTGCGCTTGAATTTTTTACAATAGTTGCCTGCATGAAATACGCAGCATGGCTTCCCGCAATTCTTTTATTCGGAACCACCACCGCGTTCTACTTTATGAACCTGACCCTCATAAAAGGCTTTAAAAAGCTTGAAGCAAAGGTTGAGAAAGAAGAGGAAGAAAAGGCAGAGGAAGCAAAGGCTGAAGAGAGCGAGAGCGAAGAAGACTCTGAGAGCAGGCTTGGCGATACTCTTGTTATAAGAGAAGACGAGCATACCATAAAAGGAAAAATCGAGGCTGAAAAACAGACCTTTAAATCGCTTTCAACCAAGGAAAAAATCACTTTCATAAAAGATTACTATCTGCTTAAGATTATTCTTATTGCGGTGGCCGGATTTTTCATACTGTGGTTTTTATACGATGCATTTATCGCTCAGAAAGAAATAATATATTCGGGTGGCCTTCTTTTATGTACTGTTAACGACGAAGGCAGAGAATACTTAACGGATGATTTGTTTGACAAGATCGGAACGAAGAAGAGAAAGCAGCAGGTAAATCTGTCCGAAGACCTTTCAATGACCTTTGTGGAAGGCCAGGAAGCTAAACCCGATCCTTCACAGGACCAGTACTTATTCCCTTCGATTGTGGCCGGATATTATGATTACTTTTTCATAGATGCCAAATACATCGACCATTATATGGATCTGGACTGCTTCAAAGATATAAGTTCATACGCGGATAAATACGATATTCCCGAGGAAGACAGATACTGGTATGTTTCCGAGAGTGTGAAGGAAAGCTTACCCGAGGGAGAAGAGGCTACAGGAGATATTGAAGCAATTAAGCTTTCCGATGAAGTATGCGAGAAAATCGGTGTTCAGAGTTTAACGGGCGAAGGTGTATATGTAGTGCTTATCATGAACGACAAGACCCGGGAAACCGATGATGCATTTATGGCACATATATTCGAATAAAAAGACATAAAAAAACGATGCTTTCGGGCATCGTTTTTTATGTGCATTTCTTTTATGATATTAAATCTTTATTCTCCTTTATTCTGCAAAGGAAGAGACACCGTAAAAGTGCTTCCTTTTCCGAGTGTACTGTTAACGGAGATACGTCCGTCCATCATTTCCACAATTCGTTTTACGAGCGATAAGCCGAGGCCGTTTCCTGTGGTCGCATGAGAGGTATCGCCCTGATAGAATTTTTCAAATATGTGCTTTTTGGTTTCATCATCCATACCCATTCCGTTATCCGATACGGATACGAAAATCGCGTCATTTGCCCTATGGCACAAAACCGTCACGGTACCATTTTCCTTGGTGAATTTAACGGCATTGGAGAAGAGATTCATCCAGACATGATATAAAAGATCCTTGTTCTGATAATAGTCTATCTCGTCGAGATCCATATCAATTGTCAGGTTCTTTTCACTCCACTGTTCCTCCATCATAAGCATGCAGGTACGAAGCTGCTCATCAAGTGAAAAGGACTCTTTGTCTGATACGATTTCCTGTGATTCAAGTTTTGACAAAAGAAGAACGTTTGATGACATATTGGCCAGATGTTCGCTTTCATCCATTATGATTTTGGCGAATTCACTCTGCTGTTCGGGCGTCAGATTTCCTTTGTAAAGCTGTCTTGCAAACCCTCTTATAGAAATAATCGGAGTTTTGAATTCGTGCGAGAAATTGTGTATAAAATCGTTTCTGAATATTTCGGTTGAAGAGAGTTCGTTAGTCATATCCTCAAAAGCATTAACCAGATTACCGAGGTCGGATTTTTCGGTAAAAATATTTGTGATACCGTTTACATCGACATCGTAATTGCCCTTTGCAACCTGTTCGGTAAGCTTGGTAAGCTTTCTTAAGGGCTTAAAAACGTTTCTGTTTATAACGATTGAGAGTGCCGCGGATGATAAGTAACTGAAAACCAGCACGATAATTGTCAGTTTAAGAGGCGTGATATTGAGCCTGTCTTTTAGGGAGGTCTGATAAAGAATCATCATAATGCCGCCGGCTAACACATTTGATACCGTAAGGGCGAAAATGATAAAAAAGCTGATTCGAAAGATGATGCTTTCAATCAGCTTTTGTATTAGATTTCCTATTGCTGTTGTGAGTTTCCTAAACGCCTTACGCATATTAATCCTTTTTAACGGCTTTATATCCCAAACCCCTGACGGTAACTATCTCAAAATCATCGTTATTCTTAAATCTGTCTCTTAAACGGTTTATATGAACATCCACAGTACGTTCTTCCGACTGTGTTTCCGAATCCCAGAACTCTTCCATCAGCTGTTTTCTCGTAAAAGTTTTGTTCGGATAGGAGAGAAGTTTAAACAGAAGCTGAAATTCCTTTCTCGGAAGTTCGTATTCCGTATCGCCCTCCCTGACCAAAAATGAATCGTATAAAAGAGAGGTTTTGCCGATAACAAGTTCATGCTCCGCAGCAATGTGAGCACGCCTAAGGAGCGCCTGGATACGAAGAAGAAGCTCGACTTCGTCAATCGGTTTTACCATATAATCGTCGGTACCGGTTAAAAAGCCTTTTCGGATATCTTCCTGGGAATCCTTGGCGGTTACCATGATAATAGGAATCTGCGAACCGGAGTTTCTTAAAACTCTCGTAAAAGTAATGCCATCCATTACAGGCATCATAATATCCACAAGGATTAAATCAACATGGGTTTCATCGAGCATTTTTAAAGCCTGCTCACCGTCTGTGGCATGCAGAGTATGGTAGCCGTTCTGTGTGAGAACGACTTCCATCAATCTTGCGGTATTCTTATTGTCTTCAACGATGAGAATGTTAAACATACGCTTTACGATTATTCGTTCGAGTTTGCCTTGGGGATATTTAAGTATCTTACAATCTTCATGCTGCCGTTTTTGATGAATTCTTCTTTGCGAAGCTTCACAACGGCGATACGCTTAAACATCGGACGTTTATTGTTAATCTTTTCCTTAAGCTCGTTAAAATAAGCCTGGTTATCCATATATTCGTCTTCGGGGAAAATCTCTGCGACGATTTTTCCGTTCTCGTCATAAACAAGAACTTCTTTTACGGCGGGATCACGTGAGAAATCTTCCTCAAGCTCTTCGGGAGAGAGGTTTTCACCGTTTGAAAGGATGATAAGGTTTTTCTTACGTCCGGTAAGAGTGATAAATCCTTCCTCATCCACGAAACCTAAATCGCCTGTGT
This sequence comes from uncultured Lachnospiraceae bacterium, assembly GCA_947303375.1. Lineage (GTDB taxonomy): Bacteria > Bacillota > Clostridia > Lachnospirales > Lachnospiraceae > UBA3766. The sequence continues at coordinate 8,519 of CAMYYF010000009.1, read as the reverse complement.
GATACCAGCCGTCAATAATAACGGCATTTGTTGCTTCTTCGTCTTTGTAGTAACCCTTCATTACATGGTCACCCTTAAAGAGGATTTCACCCTCTTCGGAGACTCTGACTTCGGTATCGGGGATAAGAACGCCGACACTTCCGTCCTTGTGATGGAAAGGTCTGTTTACTGCGGTACAGGGAGAACATTCCGTGGTGCCGTAGCCGTTTAAGATTTCGATACCCCATGAACGGAATTCCTTAACGTACATCGGATCGAGAGCGGCACCGCCACAGATGATATATTCGAGATTACCGCCGAATACTTTATGAATAGCGGAATATGTTTTCTTTCTTACATCCACACCTGTCTTAAGGAGTAAATCCGTTGAAGCCATAAGACCTTTGGTAGCGGCTGTTTTGCCCTTTTTGTCGATTTCAGCCCAGATCTGTTTGTGGAAGAATTCAACAAACATGGGAACCATAAAAATGGTCTGGGGCTTGAAATCCTGCAGGTTTTTCTTAACGTATTTCGGAGACTTGTTGATATAAACCGCTTCTTCGTAATTAACCGCCATGAAGATACCTACGATAAGACCGAAGGCATGGTGGAAAGGAAGTATTGCCAGAACATTTCCCGAAGGCTTGTAAAGCTGGCATGTACGGTTTATTTCAAAAGCAATGTTTTTGTTTGTAAGTTCAACACCCTTGCTCTTTCCCGATGTGCCGGATGTGAAAAGAATCGCAGCGGTCTTATCGGGCTCAATCTGGTATGTGAGGAAATCATTATTCTTGTCGCGAAGGAGTTTTCTTCCTTCGTAAAGAATGGTATCGAAAGTTCCGAGATCATATACCTTTTTGACAATCTTGGTATCAACCTTTTCGATGTACTGGTCGGTTACCAGAGCACAGTCAACATCGGCGAGTTTAAGAAGTTCGGATATTTCATTTGCGGGAAGGCTCTTGTCGATTGCAACAGCAACGTTTCCGCCGTTTACACATGCAAGGAAAGAAACAAGCCATTCATAAGAATTCTTTCCGATGATGGCAACATGTTTATCCTTGATTTTGTTTTTGTACATCCATGTTCCGAATGCGTTGATATCTTCTTTTAAGTCATGATATGTTTTACGCATTTCACCGGTTTCGCAGGGGTATACAAAAGCGATTTTATCGGGTGAGTCCGAAGCTTTTGTCAGAATCAAATCCTTTAAATCCGAGATATCTTCAAGCACGTCATAGTAAGGGTATTTTTTGTTTTTCATTTATTTTTTCCTTTCGGTAATTTTTGATAGAAAACAATGATAAAAATTAAGAATACACCGAGTACAATTATACTAAATTCGGGAGTTTATAACAAGTCAAATTCCGTTTTTCAGATAATCCCCGCATCCTTTAAAGCCTTCTTAAAATCGGTTATTTTCATGTCGTAGGAATCGATAACCGACATAAGTTTTTTGGTGTCGGCCACGGAGTGATAACTGCCTTTGCCGGACACTTTTTTCTTTATCTTCTGCCACTTCGGATAATATTCAAAAGCCTCCATGAAAAGGTCGATGGCATTCTTATCAAGATTAGCATAACTTGATGCCAGTGTTTCGCCGTCGCCTTCGGTTACAAGACGCCTTGCAATCACATAACCCTTGTCGAGCGCGGCGTCCATGTAGTGAAGCGTGACACCTCTTGGCGTGTCTTCGGCGATACTCCAAAGATTGGGAGAAGCGCCGCGGTTATAAGGCAGATATGAGTTATGCAGATTAACCACATTTCCGCCTAAGGCCGACAGAATTTCTTTGGGCAGAATATATTTGTATGTGTAACTTACGGCAAGATCGAAGTTTCCTTTTTCACAAAAAGAAACGTCGAGCCTATCGCTCATCCTTACAACCTCATGACCTTTTTCCTCGAGTTTGTCAAAAAGAGGAATGGCGCAGTTGTTATTGTATAAACCGAGTATTTTCATCTTTTATCCTTTCCCGTAAAAGGGTTATTTTAAAAACTCTTCGGTAACGGGTTCGCCGCGTTTAAGACTTCTTACGGCTTTTTTTCCGATTAGTTCGTTTAAATATTTAGGTAAAATTCCGTAGCCGGGACGGATTGCCTTGATGTTTTCGTATGTAAATTCTTCGCCTTCGGCGATATCTTTTACGGCAAAAAGGCTTCGTCTGAAAATAGTTGAACTTCTTTCTTTTTCGGAGAGTGTATAATCGGGGCCTTTTGCAATTCTGGTCGCATTACGAACGTCGGTAACCATCTTTGCAAAATCCTTCATGTTCATACTGAATTTGCTGTCGGCACTCTCAATACCGGGGAGACAGACATGCTTTTCAACAACGCAGGCTCCCAAAGATACACCGACTACGGCGCCGAGGCTTCCTTCGGAATGGTCGGAGAGACCAATCGGAAGATTGAAGCGCTTTTTCATATCGGGAATGTTGCCAAGGTGCATTTCGTCCCAGGGTGCGGGATAAGCAGAGCAGCATTTAAGAAGCACAATCTGTTCATTACCGGCTCTTTTACAAGCGTTTACGGCATCCTCGATTTCCTCGGGACTTCCCATGCCCGTTGAGATAATCATCGGCTTTCCTTTTGAGGCAGCATATTCTACCAGGGCTAAATCCACCATTTCGAAGCTTGCTATTTTATAAGCTTCTACTCCGAGTTTTTCCAGAAAATCCACACCGTCGTTATCGAAAGGAGTGGAGAGAAAATCTATATTGCATTTTTTGCATTCGTCTTTGATGGCCTTGTGCCATTCGTAGGGTGTGCAGGCATCCTTGTAAAGGTCGTAGAGCTTGTAGCCGCCCCAGAGTCCGCCCTTTAACTTAAAATATTCGTTATCGCAGTCAATGGTGAGACTGTCTGCGGTATAAGTCTGAATTTTGACGCAGTCGGCACCGGCAGCGGCAGCCTGTCGCACAATCTCGAGAGCATTGAAAATATTGCCGCCGTGATTGGCACTCATTTCTGCGATTATATATACTTCACCTTTGTTTATTCTGTCATAAATATGAAACATTTTGACACCTCTTAAGGTGGCATTTTCAACCGTTTTTTCGTATGCCACATTTGATGTTATTATATCATAAAAGAACCTTTCTTCGCAAAAAAGGTTTCAAATGTGATTTTTACTTCAAAAATAATGACTTTTTGTTTATTTTCTGTTAAATTATTAAATGGTGTCTTATGTGCGGATAATAGAATTCCTAAAAGACATAACATTTATTTTGACAGGGTATTGTAATGAAAACCGGACTTATACTTGAGGGCGGTGGGCTTCGCGGAAGTTTCAGCGCCGGCGTGCTGGATGTTTTTATAAGAGAAGGAATTACTTTTGATTATGCCTGCGGTGTTTCTGCAGGTGCGGGAGTACTTTACAATTTTATAGCCGGACAGGAAGGACGTACAAAGCAGGTCTTTTTATGTCCGAGAGAGCATTCTTATTACGGCTTCAGAGAATTATGCCGAAGCGGCCATTTTATGAACTTAAACAAACTCTACGGTGAAATGGCTTTTGAAGAACCTCCCTTTGAATTTGATAAATATTTTGCATCCGAAACGGAAGTGGAGGTTGTGGCGACCAACTGCGTCACGGGAAATCCCGAGTATTTAAAAGACAACGGAACAATTGACAGTCTTTTCGACTGCGGTCGCGCGACAGGGTCCTTACCTTTTATCAGCGGACCTTATAAAATAGGCGAAAATTATTACATGGACGGCTCCGTATCGGATCCTATTCCCATCAAAAGAGCCATGGAAAAAGGGTGTGAGAGAATCGTAGTTATATCCACCAAGGCAGAGGGAATGAACCCTTCGAACATGAAAAAATACCTTCCGGCAATGAAGGTAAAATATCCGAAATTCAAAGGCTTCAGAGATTCCATAAGAAACAGAATACCTCTTCTTTTAGGACAGTACGAGATGATGGAAGACATGGCCAAAGAAGGCACGGTGCTTATTTTCCAGCCCGAGGGACACTGGGATGTTTCACATATGGAAAAAGATATCGCAAAGATACATGCTCTCTATGACGAGGGTGTCAGAGAAGCCAATGTAAGACTCGATGAAGTTAAAAAGTTTATTAATATATAAGTGAGCAGGATATGCAACAGGCAGGCAAAACAATCAGTGTAGGCGTGGACATCGGTTCCACCACCGCAAAAATCGTAATACGCGACGGCGAAGAAGTCTTATACAAAAAGTATGAGAGACATTATTCCCAGGTAAGACAGAAAACCTTAGAGCTCCTAAAAGAAGCCGAACCGTATTTAAGCGACAAAAAAATAAAGATAGCAATTTCCGGTTCCGCAGGACTCGGTGTGGCAGAGATAGCAAGACTCCAGTTTGTGCAGGAGGTTTATGCGACATTTGCACTCGTTGAGGAAAAAGAGCCCGACACCGAAGTCGTTATAGAGCTTGGCGGAGAGGATGCCAAAATCATCTTCCTAAAAGGCGGAGTCGACGAGAGAATGAACGGAACCTGTGCCGGCGGTACGGGTGCATTCATCGACCAGATGGCGTCTCTTTTAAACGTCACTCCCGATGAACTCGACGAAATGAGTCTTAAGTGCGAAAAGGTTTATCCTATCGCATCAAGATGCGGCGTATTCGCCAAAACAGACATTCAGCCCCTTATTAACCAGGGCGTTTCAAAGAACGATATTGCCGCAAGTATCTATATGGCAGTCGTAAATCAGACGATTGCGGGTCTTGCACAGGGCAGAAAAATAAAAGGCAAGGTAATGTTCTTAGGCGGTCCGCTGTATTACAACCAGGGCCTCAGAAAAGCATTCAGGGAAACATTAAAACTTGAAGACAATAACGCATTATTCCCCGAGTACTCGCTTTATGCGGTTGCACTCGGTGCGTCGATTTTCGCAGAGAAGTCCGAAAAGACCTACGAATACGGCAAACTCATCGAAATGATGGAAGATGCCGTAGCGCAGAGAAGAGAAGTTGCCCATATGAGCGCTCTCTTTGAAAACGACGAAGAGTTAAAAGAGTTTAAAGACCGTCACGGCAAGGAAACGGTTGAATTTAAGGATATCGCCGCATATTCGGGCGATGCATATTTGGGTATAGACTGCGGTTCCACGACCACAAAGCTTGTACTTATAAACGATCAGAAGGAAATCCTCTGGCATTACTACAATTCCAACAAGGGAAATCCCGTAGATGTCGTAAAAGAAAAATTAAAAGAAGTCCGCACACTCTGTGGTGACAGGATTAAAATTCGCGCGTCGGCAGTCACGGGCTACGGCGAGCAGCTTATATTAAACGCATTCCACGTGGACAGAGGTCTGGTTGAAACCATGGCGCATTTCATGGCTTCCAAGCAGTTCCTTCCGAATGTTGATTTCATCCTTGATATCGGAGGTCAGGATATCAAGTGCATCAAGATTAAAAATGAAGCCGTAGACAGCATTATGCTAAACGAGGCATGTTCCTCGGGCTGCGGTTCGTTCATCGAGACCTTTGCCAAATCAATGGGCTATGATTCAAAAGAATTCGCTACCCTCGGACTCAAGGGAAATGCGCCCGTGGATTTAGGCTCCAGATGTACGGTATTTATGAACTCGTCCATCAAGCAGGCTCAGAAAGACGGTGTTTCCGTAGAAAACATTTCCGCCGGAATCTCCGTATCGGTTATTAAAAACGCCATTTACAAGGTAATCAGAGCAAACTCACCGACAGAACTTGGTGAGCATATAGTCGTTCAGGGCGGAACATTCCTGAATGATGCGGTTCTTCGCGCATTCGAAAAAGAAATCGGCCACAATGTCGTGCGCCCTGCAATCGCAGGCATCATGGGCGCATACGGTGCAGCCATTTATTCGATGGGACTAGACCTCGAGGAATCAACGCTTATGTCCCTTGAAAACCTCGAGACCTTTACGCACACATCAAAAGCAGCGGTGTGCCAGGGATGCGGTAACCACTGCGCACTTACGATAAACATTTTCTCGGACGGCGGTAAATATATCTCCGGCAACAGATGCGAAAAGATGACTTCCAAGGGCAAAATCGACGAAAAACTCAACCTCTTTGAATATAAGAGACAGTATTTCGTCAATCTCACGGCGCCTTTTGAAGAAGGCAAAAAAGTAATCGGTATGCCGCTTCAGCTTGGAATGTACGATCTTGCACCGCTCTGGGTCGGAATATTTGAGAACTTGGGATTTAACGTCAAGCTTTCGGGACTTTCCTCGAGAGAGACGTATCTTTTAGGACAGGACAGCATTCCTTCGGACACGGTCTGCTACCCCGCCAAGTTAATGCACGGCCATATAGAACTGCTCGTAAAAGAAAAGGTAGACGCAATCTTTGCTCCCTGCCTTACTTACAACATCGACGAAAAGGTGGGAGACAATCATTACAACTGCCCCGTAGTTGCGTATTATCCCGAGCTTTTAAGAGTCAATATGGACATCTTAAACGACGTTGAGTATTTAGCACCTTTCTTAAGCGTTACCGACGAGGAAGAACTCGCGAGAGAACTTACGTTAAACCTGCCTGAAAACCTCATAAAAGCAGATAAAAACCGCATGCTTGAAGCAGTAAAAGCAGGTTTTGAAAAATACAGAAAATATAAAGAAGATCTCTACTCCGAGACCGAGCGAATCATTACAAGAGCCAGAGAATTAAACAAAAAGATTATGGTTCTTGCGGGAAGACCTTATCACATCGATCCCGAAATCGGTCACGGAATAGATTTGCTCGCATGCAGCTTAGGATTTGCGGTAATTACCGAGGAATCCATCGCTCCCAGAGTAGGAAAGGTACCCACCAACGTACTTAACCAGTGGACCTTCCACCAGAGACTCTACAGAGCGGCAAATTATGCGGTAACGCAAAAAGACATGGAACTCGTTCAGCTCGTATCCTTCGGCTGCGGCATCGATGCCATCACGACGGACGAGGTCAGATCCATCGTTGAAAATGCAGGCAGAATTTATACACAGATAAAAATAGACGAAATCAACAATCTCTCGGCAGTCAATATAAGACTTCGTTCTTTGCTTGGCGCGCTTGAGATGAGAGAGGGTAAGGAATAAATGAACGACGCAGAAAGAGTGGAATTTACCGCGGAAATGAAAAAGGATTATAAAATCCTCATACCGACGATGCTTCCGCGACACTTAAAAATGCTGGCTTCCCTGATGAGAGTTTACGGCTATGACGCAGAACTCCTCGAAAACAGCGGAAGAGAAGTAATCGAAACCGGACTTAAGTACGTGCATAACGATACATGCTATCCCGCAACACTCGTGGTGGGACAGTTTATCAATGCACTGCAGAGCGGAAAATACGATGTTCACAAGACCGCGCTTTTCTTCACACAGACAGGCGGCGGCTGCAGAGCATCAAACTATATTTCCCTTATAAGAAAAGCACTTAAGAAAGCCGGTTACGGATATATGCCGGTTATCTCCTTAAACTTCGTAGGCATGGAAAAGAACTCGGGCTTTAAACTGACACCGCTTATGGTTCGAAGAATGCTTTATTCCGTGCTTTACGGCGATGTAATCATGACACTTTGCAATCAGGCAAAAGCAATGGAAGTTCACCGCGGAGACGCCGAAGAAAAGGCGGATTACTGGACCAAAAAGCTCGTGGAACAGCTCGGCAAATCAAGTCCTCTTCCCTACAGCACAATTAAAAAGAATTACCGCGAAATGGTTCGCGACTTTGCATCTATTTCGATGACAAAGGATAACAGAATAAAGGTCGGAATCGTGGGCGAGATATATGTAAAATTCTCCCCGCTTGCAAACAGAAATCTCGAAAACTACTTAATTTCCGAGGGCGCAGCTCCCGTAATGGCAGGACTTCTGGACTTCCTTCTCTTTTATGTGTACGGACGTATCATCGAGCATGATATGTACAGGACTCACAAAAAGAGCATCGTTCTTTTAAAACTTGCCTACAAGCTTTTCTTAAAAAAGCAGAAGGACATTATAAACATCATAAAAGAAGAAAGCGACTTCGAAGCACCCACACCTTTCACACACACGGTTGAACTCGTAAAACCCTACATCAGCCTCGGCGTAAAAATGGGTGAAGGCTGGCTTCTTGTAGCCGAAATGATAGAGCATATCGACAAAGGCACAAACAATATCATCTGTACGCAGCCTTTCGGATGCCTTCCGAACCACATTGTCGGAAAGGGCGTTATGAAAATCGTCAAGGAAAAGAACCCCGGCGTAAATATCATCGCCATCGACTACGATGCGTCTGCGAGCGAAATCAATCAGCAGAACAGAATCAAACTCCTTCTTGCGAACGCAAACAGGGAGTCATAAAAATGACGCATGGTGACACAGGGGGACGGGGGTGTTGTGTCATTTCCGGGCGGCCCAAAATGACACAACACCCCCGCTCCCCTCGCATCAAAAGCTAAACAATCCACTATATTTTGGTAAAAATATACAAAAACTGTTGCAAATCTATAAAAACTATTGTAATATATCCACAAAACCCTGTCAGAAATATCGGGGCCTGCTTTGCACATTCGTGCTGTTATCTCCCAGACACAATAAT
>CAMYYF010000008.1:0-20023 GCA_947303375.1 uncultured Lachnospiraceae bacterium | reverse complement strand
TGAAAACTTTCAGTTACGAGAAATAAAAGAGGACGGGGTATTTAAGCCCCGTCCTCTTTTTGTTTGTCAGTGCCCGGCTCCCGAAGGGTGCCCGGCTCTGACCTATGGATACATTTCCAAAATGATTGTATAAGATAAAAGGTTGACTAAGAGAAAAACAAACGCTGTTATCATTCTTCGGTACTGTACTCGAGGATGTCGCCCGGCTGGCACTCGAGTGCTTCACAGATGGCTTCCAAAGTGGAGAAGCGGATCGCACTTATCTTGCCTGTTTTCATTTTGGAAAGGTTGACATTGGATACACCGACTTTCTCGGCGAGTTCGTTTAATGACATTTTTCGGTCGGCCATAACGCGGTCGAGTCTTAAGATAATTCTACCCATAGTGCACCTCCCTATAATGTTTCGTCAGACTGAATCTGAAGCTCTTTGCCGTACTGCATGATGGTGATGATAGCCCAGGTTACGAATCCGCCGAGGATTGTAAAGCCCCAGCCTATCGTGCCGCCTAAGATAAGATCTACCAGTATAAGGGAGATTAGAAGCCTTCTTATGACTTTGTCGCTGAAAGGCGTTTCTTCCTTTACAATGATGTCAAATACACTGTAAAAGAGTGCAAGCACGATAGCTGTGAAAACAAGAATTCCGAATACTATGAATAAGTATAATCCGAATACAAAGCTTATAGAACCTTCGTCAAATTTCTCCTGAATTGCGGGTACATCGGAATGCCAGTTATCGGGGTCGGGTAATTCTACTCTGCCGATTTTCATTCCCTGATACATGATGTCCACATCCGTATTGCCTTCGGCCTGTGCCTGCTTAATATACGGATCAATTTTGGAAGATCCGGCCGTCATGATGATTCCTGAGGCCAGGGCGAGTATTGCGGCTACGATTGTTGTTATCAAAAGTATTAGAGATACTATTTTAACGCCTTTACAGCTTTTCTTAACTGCCAATAATTTTTCATTTTCCTTGCTCATTTTTATTCTCCTTTGGGGTTAACCCACATCATATTCTTAATTTGTTACTGTTTTCCTCACGTGATTATGTATCATAAAACTGCTTTTGAATCTCCGGAAATTCATCGGCGGTTTTCCTGTTTACGAGACAAGAATAACACCCAAATTTATCTTTGTCAACAAAAATTTAATGATAAACATTAAAAATTTAACGAAAATGATAATTTCAAAATCATAAAAGACACGCAAACGCCCTGTTTTCAGGCATTTTCGCTATTTGAAAATATTTTGAAATTTTTTTGAAAAATAGCTATTGACAACTTTATTTGTCATCGCTATACTGTTTTTGACAAGGAAAGTTGTCAAAACGACAAAATTTGTTGTCAGACAAAATTGCATCTTTTATGAGATTTTAAAAATCTTTTATGATGTATTTCTTAATTTAAGTTTTATGAGGTGATATGAAATGGAAAACAGCAGTTTAATGAAAAAGTCATATTCGAGATATGCTTTTTCCGCAATTATGTTTCTGGTGGCAGCGGTCATAGTTCAGCTTTTTAACAATATTGTTCTTACGAAAGTGCTTCCCCAAAGCTTTACCGATTCAAGCATTTTTGCTTTTTTAAACATTATCCTTCCCGAATATTTTGTCGGATTTCCCATTCTTATTATTTTGATTACGCTTGTATTTAAAATGGATAAGAAGGCTCCCGAGAAAAACAAATTCGGTTTTGGTAAATTCATAGTAGGTTTGTTTTTGATGATCGGTGCTGTAGGCGTCGGAGCAGTTGTAGGTACAGCGGTAAACTTCGCATTCACACTTCCGTTTGGAGTAAAAGTAACCGATACCAATGCACTTGCAAATCTGATGACCGGCTCAAATGCGTTCTGGAGAATCTTAACCGTCGGTGTTCTTGCACCAATCGTTGAGGAACTTGTTTTCAGAAAGTTTCTTATAGACAGAGTAGTTAAGTACGGTGAATGGGTAGCAATTATCACTTCCGGATTAATGTTCGGCCTTTTCCACGGCAACTTCTCACAGTTCTTCTTTGCTACATTAATTGGCGGAATATTTGCTTATGTTTATATCCGCACAGGAAAAGTTTGGATCACAATCATTTATCATATGTTATTAAACCTTGCTACCAGCGTAGTCACCACGACTCTTTTGGGAATGGCAGATTATGAAGCAGTTACAAGATATTCGGAACTCAGCAAACAGGTATTGGCCAATCCAAACGATACAGCGCTTCAGGCAGAGATGACCGAAGCTATGATGGCATCGATTCCGTATATATTATTAACCTTATGGTTTATTTTCCTTATTTTCCTTGCAATCGTCGGAATCGTAGTTTGGATAATTGTTCTTGCAAAAAAGAAAATCAAAGTTCAGCCTACGGAAGCACAGGTTGAAAAAGGTATGAAATATGCCTGGGGCAACATCGGAATGATTATTTTCATAATCGGAACCGGCGCACTCTTCGTATTTAACTACCTGGCAATGATAATACCTGCGATAAAAGGATAGATCATAAAAGAAATCAGATTATAAGGATTTGCCGATGTCTCTTAATAATCATTTGAAAGAGTACCGGGCGCGGATAGGTGTTAACCAGCAGGAGCTGGGCGCCATGGTACACGTTTCAAGACAGACAATCAGTTTGATAGAAAGAGGAGATTATTCTCCGTCAGTGACCTTGGCCTTAAAACTGGCCGGGGTTTTTGGCGTTAAAGTTGAGGATATTTTCGAGTACACGGATGACGGAAAGGATGAAAGCAATGAATGAAGAAAAGAAAATTGAAGAGATAAAAAAAGAAGATTCTGTGAAAGCACCGATTTTCTTTATAGTTCTGGCCGGCCTTTGTGTCTTCGGTGGTTTCTTTGGCTTTTTTATAGGCGCCATGCAGGAAAAAATGGATTATATATTGAGTCTTTGTAGAGAGAATACGCAGATTATAAGTATCTTTTTTACCATGCTTTTAATTCTTACCGGAACGATTTTTTCGCTCTATTTTATAATTCGATTTTCTATGCTTAAGAAACTTTGGGCGAAGGAAGAAGAGCGTGACGATAACTGGGATTACATTGAAGATAAACTTGCTGCACTTCTCACTGCAGTGAGCTGTGCAATTATCATAACCTTCTTTTTATACGGCTGCGCCGTGTATAATATCCGAGGAAATTTAAGCGTAATAGAGCCCGGAATGGGAATCATAGATAAGCTGTATGATATTGCTTTTGGATGTTCCATTATATTTATGTTGATTTTCAATTTTGTGTTCTTTTATATGCAAAAGAAACTCGTGGATTTTGAAAAGATAATGAATCCCGAGAAAAAGGGAAGCCTGTACGATTTTGGTTTCAACAAGAAATGGTATGAAAGCTTCGATGAAGCAGAAAGAAATCAGGTCGGAATAGCAAGCTACAAGGCATTTATCATAGTAAGCAAAACCTGTCTTATAATGATAGCGGCTCTTATGTTTTTGGGAATGGTTTTGGAAATAACCATTTTACCGCTTTTAAGTGTCTGCGTTCTATGGCTGGTACAGGTAATTGCATTCGGAATCGAAAGCAAAAGAGCATCAAAGAAGTTGTTGTAATCCCAAAACACTTTCAAACTCGGCATAAATCATGGGCTTTATTGAATCATCCGCCGGAGCCTGATCCGGAATAAAGATGACTTTAAGACCTGCATCATATGCACTTTTAACACCGTTCGGAGCGTCTTCGACAGCGAAGCATTCGGACGGTTTTTTATTTAATTTCTCGCATGCGAATTTATAAATGTCTGGCGCGGGCTTTCCGTGCTCGACCATAGTAGCGCAAATAATATCCGTGAAAAATTCTGAGATTCCGGTCATTTCAAGATATTTTGTTGTTCGCTCCAGATCTGTAGCCGTTGCGATTGCAACGGTTATGTTTTTTTCTTTTAGGAGCGTAAGGATTTCCTTTACTCCCGGACGAAGATCAATGCCGTATTTTTCGATATGTCCTTCGACATATTCTTTTCTTCTTTGTCTCACAAGATTGTAATCAAAATCTTCCCCGTACCATTTCTTAAACTGTGCGGGCGCAAAGGGACGGCCGAGCGAACGAAGCATCAGTGCACGTTCATCGGACAATTCGTACCCATAGTCGCGAAGGGCCATGGGCCAGTATTTTCTGTATAATTTTTCGGTATCAATTAATGTCCCGTCGAGGTCAAAAATAAATGCGGACCTGTTTGTATCTGTCATATATATCACCTTAATTTAATATCATACAATTTAACTGATTCATCATTGCTGCCGATTCTTTCGACATATAATGAATCAACAATCATTTCGAAAGTTTCGTCTAATTTTATTTCTTCATCCAATGGCATGTCGGCTAAAGAAATGTGAGGATCGTAATTATATTTATCGCGATATTCCAAGTGTTTCGGAATGATATTTTTATAAATATCATCGCTCATGTTTTTTATGATATCTTTGTTTTCGATGATATTTAAAAATCTGTAATTTGATTCAGCTACAGGAGTTGAAACACCGTGACATGTAATCTTAAATGGTTTGTATTTTTCCGCCACACTGATTAGTTTTTCATACAGTTCTTCATCAGATATATCCGAATCAAAAGGAAAGGTTACGGCAATATGCGGTTCTATTTTATCTGCTATATCATAATACTTTTTTTGAATTTCTTTTATGATATCGATATTCGGAAAATCGACTAGTATTAATATATCTCTTTTATTTGCATTGTTAAAAGTCATAATATTACCTCGTTCAGTTAATTTTACTTTATTATTTATATTTTCTAAATACTTAATTTTAAACTATCATAAAAGAAGCGCCTGTTACGAATTGTAGCAGGCGCCTTATTTTATCTGATTATGACTTTAAACCAACCGTCTTTAATCTTTATCTTAGACTTAAATCCCAGGTTGTCCAAAATGTTCTTTACTATTGATAGCCCGAGGCCGGTTCCGTTCTTATCGCTCCTACTTTCATCGCCTTTTACGAAAGGTTCCCAGAGTTTTGAAGGTTTAACATCAATGGCATCAATGGGTGTGTTTTCTATTACGAAAACATGCTTGCTGAAAGGTTTGTCTTTAGCGTATACATTTACATTTCCGCCCTCTTTGGTATACTTTGCGGCGTTTGATAAAAGATTATCCATAACCCTTTCAAGCGAGGCTCTGTCGGCCTTGCGATTAAACGAACCATCGACAGTTAACGTGATATTTTTCTCTTCCAGAAGAGGTTTGATTCTCTCGGCCTGAGCCTTTGTAATTTTGCAAAAATCAAGCCTCTCGGTCTTACTTTTTGCGGTCTCTTCTTCGAGCTTTGCGAGGCCTAAAACATCGGTTATTATGCCGTTCATGTAATTGGTATTTTCAAGTATAGCGTCGGCGTAATGTTCGCGTTTTTCGGTCTGAACATTTTCCTTCAGGTTCTCTGCATATCCCGACATTACGGTAAGCGGAGTTTTAAGATCATGCGCCATCGAACTCATCAGCGCTTTTCTGTAGTCCTCGTTTCTGTAAAAGCCTTTGAGCTTTTCGTAGGAGATCTTTGAAATCAAAAGACATATTCCTGTGTCAATAAATAAATAAATTAAAGCGAGGAGAATCATTACTGACATGTACGCTTTAGTGAAATTATCACTTAACATGAAGTGAACCGTATATGTGTTGCCGCTTGCATCTTTTATCTGCTTGCTGATATGCGACAGATGGTCAAGGTATGTGACTTTGGAAGTAACGTCTTTTACGCTTTCTTTTCCGCCGCAAAGAAGAGTGAAGCTGCTGATTAATTTTCCGTCAAAATATCTGGTCGTGCTGTTTTCATCAGGAATCGAAGCAGAATCCGAAACGGCGTTATATTCCAAATATCCCGAAACATCTGCAGGTGTTAAATCGGTCTCCACTTTTTTAATATAATTTTCATATAACTCTTCTTCCGATTCATATCCTAAAAACATCTTTGTTTCATAGTACGGGAATACGCATTTTCCGACATAAAATTTGTGTGTGTCGGGATCGGCATATCCGGTAAGAATTATAGGATGAGAGTCGACTATTTTTCTGGGTAAAAGAAATTCAAGCACCGTATCGCTGATATAAGCCTCGTCACGTCTTAAAAGATCCGCAAATTCGGGGTATGAATTAAGGTAATCAAGGTCGCATGTATAAACATCCGTAAGGCGGTTTGTTATACCTAAATCCCTGTCGATAATCAGTATCTGTATTGCTTTTTCGCTGTCCAGAACAACTTCCCCGTTCGCGTCTTCGACATATGCGATTGATTTATATCCCGGCCATGCAAAAACAGAAGAGCTTTGATAAAGACGTAAATTTAATCCAATCAAGTCCTGCTTTTCCGCGAATGAATATTCGTGTAAATATTCTTCGATATTTTTTATCCGACTGTCGGAATATATTTCATTATTTCTTTCAAGTTCCGATTCCGAACGCATATTCATAAAAGTAACCGTAATTATGAAAACGATAATAACAATCGGTATCGATATTAAAAATTTAGGAATAAAAACTTTGATAAAGTTTTTTCGTTTGTTTTTAGCCATAATACTTCCTCCGCTTTAATCGGTCAGTTTGTATCCTTTTGAAATGATGGTCTTAATCTGAGATCCTGCGCTGCCGAGAGATTTACGAAGTTTTTTGATGTGATTGTCGACAACTCTGTCGCCGCCCTCGTACTCGTAGCCCCAGATGGTGTTAAGCAGCGTATTCCTGCTTATTACCCAGTCTTTGTGTTTTGCAAGATACGAAAGAAGTTCGAACTCTTTGGGCGCCAGTTCTACGGTTTTTCCGTCAGCGATTACTTCCATTGAATTGAAGTTAACAGAAATTTTTCCGATGGTAACGGAATCGTCAATTACCGTTCCTTTGGCCCTGTTTAAAAGTGCAATGCATTTTGCGTATAAGGTAGCGAGCGAAAAAGGTTTTAAAACGTAATCGTCACACCCGGTTTCAAACCCTGCAAGAACGTCTTCTTCGAGAGTTCTGGCAGTCAGGAAAATTACCGGAACATCACTTTTTTTACGAATCATTCTGCATAAAGAAAAGCCGTCCAGATAGGGAAGCATAACGTCTAAAAGAATCAGATCGTATTCGTTCTCCGATATCATTTCCTCTGCAACAAGTCCGTTTTCAGCCGCAAAAAACTCAAAGGTATTGTCTTTCCTCGAGGTAAAATAGTCTTCGATTATTTCGCGAATCTGTGCATCGTCTTCAACACAAAGCATTTTGTAATTCATAGCTCGGACCTCATTTCATGATTTATGATACAAAGCGGATGTATCCTTTGTGTATCCTTGAAGTAAAATGATTATAACATGATAAAGATTTATACGGTATTGTCTAACGCGGAAAATCATTTTATAATTTTTGCAGATTTGTTTTTATTTTTTTACGAAAGGAACATTAAAAATGGTAAAGCATGTAATTGTCTGGACACTCAAAGATGAGTATTCGGCTGAAGAAAAAGAGAATATAAAAAAGGGTATAAAAGAAGGGCTCGAAGGCCTTAAAGGAAAGATTCCCGGACTTGTTGACATCAAGGTAAACATCAACGCACTTGCAAGCTCGAACGCAGATCTTATGCTTGATTCGACATTTGAAAGCGAAGAAGCACTCAAAGGTTATTCCGTTCATCCCGAGCACGTTGCAGTTGCAAACGGCAAAGTCAGACCTTATACCGCAGTAAGAAGCTGCCTTGACTTCGAAGTATAAAAGGAAATATATGAGCGCAGTTGTAATACTAAAAAAGAATGAAGGAAGGCTTTTAAAATCCGGCGGAGCGTGGGTTTTCGACAACGAAATCGAAAGCATTTTGGGCGAGTATGAAAACGGTGAAATAGTCATCATAAAAGATAATGACGGCATCACTTTAGGTAAAGGTTTTATCAATGATAATTCCAAAATCAGAGTAAGACTTTTATCGAGAAATGCAGACACCGAAATCGACAGAGCGTTCCTTAGAAAACGTGTAAAAGATGCCTGGGAATACAGGAAAACCGTGATGAAAGATTCATTCGAGGATTCCGATTCCATGCGTCTTATTTTCGCGGAAGCTGATTTCCTTCCGGGCCTTGTAATAGATAAGTATAACGACGTCCTGGTTGTTGAATCTTTAGCACTTGGAATCGATATGCTTAAGGATGTAATTATCGAAGAGTTAAAAGACGTTCTTCGTGAAGACGGCATCAACATTAAAGGCGTATATGAACGTTCCGATTCGCCCGTCAGAAAAAAGGAAGGAATGTACCTTCACAAAGGCTTTATCGGCGAAGAATTCGACACGAATGTTGAGATAAAAGAGAATGGTATCAAATATATTGTGGATGTTGTAAACGGCCAGAAAACAGGCTTTTTCCTCGACCAGAAATACAACCGTCTTGCAATGCAGCGACTCTGCAAAGGTATGCTTGATATGTCCGATAATTTGGACGGCAAGGGTACCCTAAAGGTTCTTGACTGCTTTACGCATATGGGTACTTTTGCGCTTAACTGCGCGAAGGCCGGAGCAACTAATGTAACAGGTCTTGATATATCCGAATTTGCCGTAGGACAGGCAAATGAAAATGCCGTCAGAAACAATCTTGAGGATAAGGCAAAATTCAGGTGTGCAAATGTTTTGGACGAACTTCCAAAGCTCTACGCGGAGGGTGAGAAATACGATCTGGTCATCCTCGATCCGCCTGCTTTTACGAAGTCAAGAGAAGCCACGAAAAATGCAATAAAAGGCTATCGAGAGATTAATATGAAGGGTATGAAATTAGTCCGCGACGGAGGTTATCTTGCGACATGTTCCTGCTCACATTTTATGACCGAAGAACTGTTTAAACAGACGATTTTACAGGCGGCAAAAAGTGTTCATAAAAGACTTACTCAGGTTGAGTTCAGAACCCAGGCGCCCGACCATCCGATTCTCTGGGCAGCCGACGAATCATATTATCTTAAATTTATAATCTTCCGCGTGACGGATGAAAAATAAACTAAAAGTGGTCTGAGGGGGCCACTTTTTTAATGTTGAATCATATAGTATAATAAGTGGGTAAAAAATTATGTATGGAGGGATACATTATGGAATTAAAAGGATTATGGGAAGTTTGTTCCGCACAGACTTTTGACATGAATGAAATGGCAATGGTGTGGAAAACGAAAGAAGAAGCGGCAGGCATCGATGACGATATGATCAAGATGGTTTTCAGCACGCTTTTTGATTTTAAGGACGACGGCGTATTGGGCATGATGATAAAAGGTCCCGCTGCCGATTCTGTTCCCAAGGACGAACTTGATGCTGCCGTTGCTGCAGGAAAAGTAGTAGTTGAAGACGGATTCTGCTATATCTGTGAAGAAAAAGGCTGGAAAGAGGAAGACGGAAAAGTTTTCATCGACAGCAAAGAATCCGGAGAAATCTTCGGCGAAGCCATCAATCCCTGGAAAGAAGTAATCGAAGAGGGCAATACCCTTATAGTTCTTGAAAATTATCAGATTGTAAAGGTGGGTGAAACTCCGACGAGTGTTCGTAAAGTCGAGCAAAAAGAACTTACCGAAGAGATGAAGGCCGCAGTCGGTACTTACAAAGGTTTGTACACGAGAATGATTTGCGATGACAAGAAGAACGAAGAAGAATTTTCTCTTGAATTAAAAGATGACGGAAAGGGAATTTCAAAGAGAGACGGTCTTGAGATAAAAGTTCCCGACTGGTGTGTTGAAAACGGCGAAGTTAAATTAACCGAAAAATATCTCGGAAAGATAGATTACACAGGAAAACTGGAAGGAAAGAGCCTTGTTCTTTACAACGGAGATCCCGCAGCTCCCATGACTTACGAATACGTATACGAAAAAATCTGAGTACTCTTTTATGAGGTAAATCAATCTTGAGAATTCTAATTGCTGAAGATGAAGTTGCAACAGCCAAAGCGCTGAAGCTTCTGTTGGAAAAATCGAAATATTCGGTGGACATCGTTCACAACGGAAACGATGCCTGGGATTATGTGTCGGACGGTGGCTACGAAGTAGTCGTTCTTGATATTATGATGCCGGGGATGAATGGAATCGAAGTGCTCAAAAAGATGCGAAACAACGGTATTAAAACGCCCGTTTTGATGTTAACCGCCAAAGCAGAAATTGAAGATCGCGTAGCGGGACTTGAGGCAGGTGCGGATGATTATCTTCCGAAGCCCTTTGCGACGAACGAGCTTATTGCAAGAATAAAAGCGCTCGGAAGACGAAGCGAAAATTACACCGATTCGGTTAAAAAAGCAGGCAATCTTGAACTCGACGGCAACAGATATGAGATGAGGGTAAAAGATAAAAGCGTCAGCCTTTCCAACAAGGAATATCAGCTGATGGAACTCTTTGTACTTCATCCCGGATTTGTTTTTTCCACGGAACATCTGATGGATAAAATCTGGGGACTGGATTCCGAGTCGGATATCGATGTTGTCTGGACTCATATCGGATTTGTAAGGAAAAAACTTCGCAGTCTTGATGCAAATGTTGAGATTAAAACCATCCGTGGCGCCGGTTATTCGCTGGAGGTGAACGCATGATTAAAAAGATGAGGCAAAGAGTAATACTCGCTTCGATGCTTGCATTTTTTGCAGTCATTGCTCTTATCGGAATATCGGTTAACGTGGTGAATTACTGCGTAGTGACTAAGAATGCGGACAATACTCTTGAGGCTATTCTCAGAAACGAAGAAAACAGAAACGACATATTTATGCCGGGCAATCCCGAAGAAAATCCTCCGATGCAGCCCTTTATGGGCTTTCAGGATCCTGAAGCGAATTACATGACACGTTTCTTCATACTCCGTATGGATAAAAGCGGGGTCTCCTGGATGGGCCTGGATTACATTGCTGCGATTAATTCATTTGATGCCGTGGAATACGGCGAAAAAATAATTGATAAAAGAGCAGACCACGGCTATATCGATGATTTCAGATATATCAAATCGGATAATAAGGATTCGGCGATAATCGTTTTCTTAAATGTTTCAAGAGAAAAGCAGTCGATGAAATCACTTCTTTTACTGACTTTAATTGTATCTGTGGTCAGTCTTGCGATTGTTTTTGTTCTCGTAGAACTCTTTGCGGGCAGAGCCATCAGACCGATTGCAAACAACATAAAAATGCAAAAGCAGTTTATCACCGATGCGAGTCATGAACTGAAAACTCCGCTAACATCCATATCGACGAGCCTCGATGTAATATCGATGGAGCACGGCGAGGATGAGTGGACCGAAAATATTAAGAATCAGACAGGCAGAATGACGAAGCTTGTCAGCGAGCTGGTAACGCTTTCAAGACTCGACGAGGATATGCCACTTCCGGATAAAGAGCAGTTTTCCTTAAGCAATCTCGGCTGGGAAATCGTTGAAATATACGAAGCGCAGGCTAAAGGAAAGAACAAGAAATTCAGTGCTGAGATAGAAGACAATATCGACCTTTACGGTGATAAGGCAGCAGTCGGACAGCTGCTCTCGGTTCTTCTTGACAATGCAATCCGTTATTCGGATGAGAACGGAGATATCAGACTCAGTATTTACAAAAAGAAAAACAAACCGCGCATAGAGGTTTTCAATACCTGCCATTACGATACGCCGCCCGATACCAACAGGCTCTTTGACAGGTTCTACAGACCTGACGAATCCAGAAGTCGCGAAACCGGCGGTACTGGTGTAGGCCTATCTATTGCAAAGGCAGTTGTTACCGCACACGGCGGTACAATTTCAGCAAGCTGTCCGAGCGGCGAGACAATGACAATTAAGATAAGTTTCTAAAAGACATTATTAAAGCGTCTGACACAAAGGTGTCAGGCGTTTTTTTATGAGTTCAAAGCAACCGTGCTTGTCCCTGTTTACATTGACAAAAAAGACGCATAAATGTATAATTGTGTGTTGTCGCGAAAGACAGAGTACCCATTGGAAATACACAAAAAGAGAGTTTTATGAAGAAATTTAAAGCAGTACTTCTGATGTCGGTTTTAAGTGCGGTTGCTTTAATTTGCGCCTGCACCAAAGAGACTACGGGAGACCCTAAAGTTAAATATTTCGTTGACGGCAAGGAAGAGGCTTCTGCGCCGGACAAGAATTTTTATAAAGCAGTTTCAATCGAATCCAACAGCAAGGAAGCATCCATTGTATGGGATGTTGCAACATGGTCGCTTGAGACTTCAAACACTACAGGCAAAGAAACGGTTAACGTTTATTTTGAATATCAGAACAAGCCCGTCACAGTAGACGGAATCGGATTTGATTCCCTTCAGGATGCATTCAATTACATAGGTGACGGTTCTAAAAGAATTTATCTTACCCGCGATGTCAAAGGTGGCGGAAATACCGCTGAAGGCGCTGAGATCAATATTGAACTCGGCGGTTTTACCATTGACGGAATCGGCGAAGACACGATTATCAACAACGGAAAAATGACCATTTACGGTGCAGGTACGATTACCAACAGCGTAAACGGAGAATATTCAAAGAGTATCGTAAACTACGGCGAACTCACCCTTCAGGGAGTAACCGTTACCAACGATACCGATTCTGTGGCAATCTGGAATTCCGAGAACGGCAGCAGTGTTCTTACCATCAAAGATTCGGATATTTCTCACAGTCATTCGA
Source organism: uncultured Lachnospiraceae bacterium (assembly GCA_947303375.1). Lineage (GTDB taxonomy): Bacteria > Bacillota > Clostridia > Lachnospirales > Lachnospiraceae > UBA3766. Next base: position 7,422 of record CAMYYF010000008.1, on the reverse strand, counting down.
ATGTTATGACTGTGGTTAATTCGGGTACCATGGAAATAGTCAGCGGAAGCATTACCGGTGTCGGTGATTCTTTCCATCCCGTGATTTACAACAATCGCGGATCTGCCGTACTCACACTGACAGGCGGCAGTGTTACAAATAATGCGGAAGGCTATGCAATTTACAACGAATCCGGGGTTATCAATCTCGGCGGGACAACCTATACAGAGTCCTACAATATGCCGTCTGCAGAATAAAGGAATTTCCAAATGATACAGTTTTTAAGTGACCTGGTTCACAATGAAGTATTAATGTCTGCGGCATTAAGCTGGATACTTGCGCAGATCATAAAAACAATAATCCACCTTTCAATGACAAAAAAATTTGTGCCTGAGAGACTCATAGGCCCCGGCGGAATGCCCAGCTGCCACTCTGCAGCGGTTTGCGCCATGGTAACTGCACTTGCATTAAACGAAGGACCGGGCTCATATCTCGTAGCAGTAGCCGGACTCCTTGCAATAGTGGTAATGTACGATGCCACAGGTGTAAGAAGAGAGACGGGAAACCAGGCCAAAGTATTAAACGAATTCATCGAAATGTTCCAAAAAAACGGTTCGGAACTTTCAAACGATGAAAAGCTAAAAGAGTTCGTCGGACATACTCCGCTTCAGGTTTTCTGCGGAGCGTTACTCGGAATCGGATTTGCATTCCTCTATTGTCTGGTACTTGTAAAATTGTAAAAAAATAGCCGCATGTTTCCATGCGGCTTTTTTAATTATTTTCATTCAACCATTTCATATACTCTTTCAGTGCATCATGCCAGTCGGCAAACATGAATCCGTTGGTAATCTTAAACATATAATTTTCAAGAACCGAGTAAGCCGGTCTTTTTGCCTTTGCAGGATATTCGTCGCTGGTAAGTCTGTTTACCTTTACATTCTTTCCTGCGATTTTAAAGATTTCTTCGGCAAAATCAGCCCATGAGCAGATGCCCTCGCACGTTCCGTGGAAGGTTCCGTAGTTTTCGGTGAAAAGAAGCGAATCCATAGCCTTTGCAAGCTCAAATGTACTTGTGGGGCTTCCGACCTGATCGTATACAACGCCGATTTCATCGCGATCTTCGGCGAGACGAAGCATTGTTTTTACGAAGTTTTTGCCGTCGCCGTAAAGCCATGCGGTACGGATGATAAAGTATCTGGTAGAGAACTCTTTTACGAAGTTTTCACCTGCTAGCTTGCTGGCTCCGTAAACGCCCTGGGGATTGGGAATATCAAATTCCTTGTAGGGCTTTGTTGCATCGCCTGCGAATACGTAATCAGTGCTTATATGCAGGATTTTCGCACCGTTCTTTTCGGCTGCGATACTTAAATTTCTGGGGCCGATTGCATTGATTTTGTATGCAAGCTCTTCCTGATCTTCGCAGAGATCTACGGCTGTGTGAGCAGCGCAGTTAATAATTGCATAAGGCTTGCATTCTTCAACGAATTTAAGCACTTCTTCAAGATTGGTAATATCAAGTTCTCCGACATCGGTATTGATGCATTCGATGTCTGCCCTGTCTTTGTAAAGATTGTTTATGGCGCGTCCAAGCTGGCCGTTTCCGCCGGTAATCAGAAGTTTTATCATAATATTTTCTCCGAATTTCTTTTAAAACTTTCAATGCAAATTCTATCATCATTCGTGTCAAATGTCCAATGATGGACAAAAGGAGAACAATTAACATAATTTTGTGGTATATAATCTAGTATTATGTTATAATACACTTAATTATGAGAATTTGAATGATATGATGGGTTTAATATGTACGGATACCGCTTTCCGTAGTAATTACAGACGGTTTTTGGGATGAGCAGGGAAGAGAGCAAAAAGAATAATTCAAAAATGAAAAATGCGGAAAAGACGCGCAAAACTGATACTAAAGCTCTTGTTTTAAAAATTCTTTTTGTGCTTACTCCGTTAATCCTGTCGCTTATCTTTATGATCATCAAGTGGATATCGCAGGGTTACGTTGCACTTCCCGGCATTAAGTGGAACGATGAAGCCGTATACATCAAGTTAATCGAAACATATTCGAGAAACTTTTCACCCAAGGGCTACTGGGGGTTTGACGGTAACCACGCAATCCTCGGTACGGGATCCGCATGGAGCCCCGCAATACTTGCGCCGTATTTTATACCCGCCATCATTTTTCCCGTAGGATATTCCTTCGTGTATATCTGCAACATGGTTTATGTCACGGCTGCGAACGCTGCTTTTATGGTGCTTACCAAGCCCAATTGGAAGAACACATTAAAGCTTATTCTCGTACAGGTTACAAGCATAGTTTTCATACTGTACTTAAACACCAACATGTCCGAGATTTTCAGATACGCGCTTGCGATTCTTATCGCGGGACTTTTATACAAAATGTTCTTTGACAAGTGTCCGAAATGGCTTAAATACGTTGTTACTCCGCTCGTAATTATTTATGCGGTTCAGGTTTATACATTTTTCGCATTCTGCATTCCGATTTACGTATTTGCGCTTCTTGCCAAAAAGAAACTCTGGGTAAGAATTCTCATATCGGTTTTGGCAATGGGATTTATTGCAACCGCAAGCTACGGACTGCTCCATCTGATATCGAGTAACTACAACATCGGCAAAACCGAAGCGCTTTTAAACGCAGTCAGCGAAGGACATATATTTGCGGCAGTAAAAAGCTTTTTCGGAATGATGCGTGACGGTTTAAAAGGATTGCTTGATTTAAGATATTACATCAGGACAAACGGCATTTACATCTTCCATGTGATGATTGCTTTTCTGATAATCGCCAGTTCCCTGCTTACGATATTCTCGAAAAGCTCATCCGAAAAAGACAGACTGATTGCAGCCGCATCGGTGTATTCGATATGCATCTTTTTCCTGATGTACTTAACGCTTTACACCATCGTTCCCGACACATTTATGCGCGGAACGGAAATAGCAATCATCTTTTGCGCGTACCTTCTGATGATGACCGAAGACAAATTCTTAGCATGGACCATCATCCTCTGCAACGCGACCGGACTTTTGTTCCTTCCCGTCAACCTTAGAAATTTTCAGGGTACGGAAAGATATTATACAAGCGAAGTTACTTCAGAGTGGAAGAGTCTTGAAAACGGGCTTAAAGAAGTAATGACCCTAAAAGAAAGCGACAATCCCTGGGACAACACCATCATTATGTACACGATGGAGCCGAAAGCCATCCTGGCAATGCCCGAGGGATTCGGAATCAACTTTGTATTAAACAATGATTTTTACGGCAGTGACGCGGGATATATTTTCCTCCCGAAACATAAGCATTTCAGGGAAGACTGGATAGAGAATGACTACAGCGACCTGATGATAGAACACTCGCTTAACGTGGAATATTTCTACGAGATTATTTATGAGGACGGCGGTTACATCTGCTACCGCAAAAAAGATTTGTAGCCGAGGATAAATGGATTTGATGGAAGACAAAGTCAGTGTTGTAATACCTGTTCATAACGCCGAAAAGTTCATAAAAGACACGGTTGAAAGCGTGTTTTCGCAAACCTACGACAACATTGAGCTTATTCTCTGCGAAAACAATTCGACCGATTCCACAAAAGATATTCTTGGAGAGATGACCGATTCGAGAATAAAGGTACTTAACCTTACGGATGTAGAGGATGCCGCAGGTGCGAGAAACGCAGGCGTAAAAGAGGCAGACGGCAGATATATTGCATTTCTTGATGCGGATGATTTGTGGCAGAAAGACAAACTTGAAAAACAGATTGCATTCATGAAAGAAAAAAATGCCGCATTCTGTTTTACCGGATATGAATTTGCGGACGAGGATGCAAAGCCTTTGGGCAAAATCGTAAAAGTACCCGAGACCATCTCTTACAACGAGGCACTAAAAAACACGACGATTTTTACATCTACCGTAGTTTTCGATATGTCCCTTCTTACCAAGGAGCAGATTGAAATGCCGCATATAAAGAGCGAGGACACCGCATTGTGGTGGAAGCTTTTAAGAACGGGAGTTGCGGCATACGGACTGAACGAAAATCTGGTGTACTACAGAAGACCGTCCAAATCACTCTCGTCAAACAAGTTTGAAGCAATCAGACGTATCTGGTTCCTTTACAGAAAACAGGAAAAATTAAGTCTTGCGAAAAGCATTGTCTGCTTCATAGGCTGGGCAGCAAGAGCGGTAGGACGAAGAATATAATTCACAAAATTTTTGAAAGGCTGGCCGTTTATACGGCGAATGAAAATGGGCAAAAAAGATTCCATAAAGCGAATACTGGTTTTACAGCTGGCAACATTCGAGTTTTTGCTTGATGTCGGCGGATACGCTTTTATCTGGTTTTTCTTTTACAAGAAAATGGTTGAAGTCAGATTCTGGCAAAAGGGCGATGCTTTGGTACTCGCACTCTATGCGGTTATACTGGCAGGATTCCTTGTTGTATACGGTGCGGGGAAAATCGGATATTTAAGAAGCTTTGAAATTTTCTTATCGCACACATTCTCGATACTTGCGTCAAACATTTTTGCATACGGCATCATCTGCCTTATGAACGGAACCGCAATCGATCCGAGATACATGATTATACTTACTCTGATACAGCTTCTGTTTGCACTCGGATGGTCGTATCTTTCGAACTTTATTTACCGTTCGGTATTTGCACCGCGCGACCTTCTGTTAGTCTGTGGCGAGAGACCTGTGGATGAAATCATCGAGAAATTCAAAACCAGAAAAGACCGTTTCCAGATAGTCAAGATTATGAATGTTTCGGAAGGTGAGGAAGCAATCCTAAAAGAAATTCTCAACAGATATCAGGGCGTAGTGCTTTGGGATATTCCGATGAACTTCAGAAACAATATTTTGAAATACTGCTATGCGAGATCTATCCGTGTTTATCTGATGCCCAAGATTTCCGACGTTATCATTCAGGGTGCCGACGTGCTTCACTTCTTCGACACTCCGATTCTTTTGACGAGGGAATATCCGCTTAATTTTGAGCAGCGCTGCATCAAAAGAATGATTGACCTTTTCTGTTCGATAGTTTTAATAATTCTTACTTCACCGATAATGTTAATTACCGCGATACTTATTAAGATTACCGACGGCGGTCCCGTCTTTTACAAGCAGACCAGAGTAACGCTTAATAACAAGACTTTTAAGATTATTAAATTCAGATCCATGAAGGTTGATGCCGAGGCCGACGGAAAGGCCAGACTTGCCGCCAAAAACGATGACAGAATCACATGGATCGGAAAGTTTATCAGAAAAGTGCGTATCGATGAACTTCCTCAGCTCTTTAACATTTTAAAGGGCGAGATGTCTTTTATCGGACCTCGTCCCGAGAGACCGGAAATCATCGAGCAGTACATGCAGGAAATCCCCGAGTTTACCTTCAGAACCAAGGTAAAGGCAGGGCTTGCAGGCTATGCGCAGGTTTACGGCAAATATAACACATCGCCGTACGACAAACTGAAACTCGACTTAGCTTACATAGAAGGTTATTCGACCTGGATGGATATAAAACTGATGCTTTTAACATTGAGAGTGCTTCTTACTCCCGACGCAACCGAAGGAGTGGGCGAAGATCAGGTTACGGCTATGAAACCCGAGGAGGACAACGATGAAAGTACCGTATAGCAAGGAACCCGTGGATTTCAGATTAATGGTTCTGGTCTCAATCAGAAGAATAAGATTTATCATTTACGGAATATGCTTAGGCGCCCTTATTTTCGGCGGCGGTTATTATGCTGCGCGTAACATTTTCGCGGGCAGACCCGAATACAGGGCTGAGGCAAAGGTATATCTTCAGTACATCGACAATGTTGAGATTGAAAACATATACATCAACAAGCAGACCTGGGAAGACCTCGTTTACAACGATATTATCGCAGAGTATGCAGCCGATGAAATCGGCAGAAGCCTTGAGATGGAAGAAGTAAAACAAAAGGTTTCAGCGACTCTTCTTACAGATACCAGAATAGTAGTTGTAACAGGTCAGTCGACGAGCCAGGCAGAGGCCAAGCTTCTTGCAAATAAATATGCCACAGCAATCTGCCGTTTTGCTCCCGAGTTAAAAGAGATAGAAGATGCACGAATCATATCAGGCGCAAGCCATGCGGAAAAAGTCGGCTTCGAAGACAGAACCTGGGCGATGTCCGCAAGCGGTGCCATCTTCGGCGGTATTGTATCCGCGATCTGGCTTTTCCTGTACTTCATATGGGACACATCGATTTACATTCCTTCCACAACGGAACTTCGATACGGCATTCCTACACTCGGACTTACCACCGACCAGATGAGAAAGTTTTCAATCAAAAAGGATGACGATTACGAATTCGAAAAGCCGAAAGGAAACAAAAAGACCGAATTTTACAGACTCTGGCTTCAGGTTAATTTCTTAAAGATTACCAAGGGCTTAAAGAAGATTGCGATTGTCGACACATCACTTACCGACGATTCGCATTATGTAATAAACCTTATAAACAGCATCTTAAAAGAAGAGCGCAACAAAGAAATTTCCGACATCGAAAGCGGAAAACTCAAAAAAGAAGAGGCATACTTCTCTTCACCCGAATACGAAATCGTTGCACCGGGCTCGGTTAACAACGATCCTACTATTGCATCAACCGCAGCTAAATGCGAGGCTACGATTGTGCTTATAAAATCAGGCGATCACAACGGCAAGATGATAGAACGTGCGCTTGATCTTTTAAGACTTCAGGAAGCAAATGTTGTGGGAGCAATCCTTTATGATGTTAATTCATCGCTTATTAAGAGTTATGTATTCTCATTCTTTTCAAGCTCAACGAGAAAACTGAAGGAGAATATTTACAATACACGTAACGAAGAAGCAGGTGCAGAGAATCTTTACGAAGATATTCCCGAAGATATTCCCGAAACCGTAGAGGCAGAGGAAGAAAAGTAGCACTTAAATGTCGGAGACAAAAAATGAGTATGACTTTACTCGTATCCGCACTGAATGTAAATCCTGAGGAATTACTTGAAAAAATGGGCGTTAAAGGCAATGCCGTTATCGTCAGTCAGTGCGACAAAGACAGTAAAAGAGAGATTGAAAAAGATGACGGCAAAATTGTCATTATCGAATCGCCCACACGTGGTGTCGGCGTTAACAGAAATCTCTGTATAGACAATTCGTTCGGCGATATCGTTCTTTTCTCGGACGATGATATTGTTTACGACGAAGATTACGTAAAAAAAGTCGAGGAAGAGTTTGAAAAACATCCCGAAGCCGAAATGATAATGTTTAACGTTTCGGTCTGCGATGAAAGAAGAACCTACGTAAACGAAGGCTTCAAAAAACTCTCCCGTTTCAATATAGGCAGATTTCCCGCATACAGCATTGCTGTAAGAAGAAATGTGCTTTTAGACAAGAAAATAAGATTTTCCGAACTGTTCGGCGGAGGCGCGAA
>CAMYYF010000007.1:0-23203 GCA_947303375.1 uncultured Lachnospiraceae bacterium | reverse complement strand
CTTTAAAAACTTCCCTTCTCATACTTAATCACTCGAAATATACATATTCAAATTGTGTAGTTATATCATAGGTTCCGGCATTTCTGGTAAAGTCCGTACAAACTTCATGTTTAAAGACCGGATAACCGTATTCATTGTACTTTGTGGTTGTTTCATATCCTCTGGAATTCCAGTAATGGGTTAAATTTCCGTAAGCGTCATATTCAAATGTAGTATTAACTGTTTCTTTGCCTTTTTCATTAACAGATACTTTTTTTGACATCTGACCTTTTTCGTCATAATAGGTTTTGATATGTCTTTCGATATTTCCGTCAGGATCATATGAGTACTCATCCGTTATTCCGTAATCTCCGTATTGATTCTCAAAAACTCCGGATAGTTTTTCCTCATAATAATATTCTTCCCTAATCAGACGTTCTTCGGAATCGTAAAAATATATAACATCATGCCCGTACATGGAATCGGTCATTTTGGTCTTGTTGCCGGCGGCATCATATTCATATACATAGGTTCTGTATACATAGCCTGTATCGCTATTTACAGTTTCTTTAGTCAGCAGACCATCCTCATACTCATATTCCTTTATATCCCAGATGCTGCCGTCATCGTTATAATATATGCGGTTATCCAATAAACCTTTTTTATATTCATATTCTGCTTCAATGTGAAGACTGTTTTCGTCATCTCCCTCATATTCTTTTATGAGATTGCCGTCTTTATCATAGACATTCTTTTTATAACTTGTTACGCCGTTGTTATTCTTCCTTGCTTCAGTTATCAGGTTCTGATTATCATCATAAGTACTTATGCACGAATACTTAACATGACCGTATTTATCGTACATTTCAAACTTTATTCTGTTCCCGTTTCTGTCGTATTCGGATATTTCGTAACTTCCGGATAAATCTATTGCCTTTTCAATCTTAATCTCCGGTTTGTCAGGCGTTAAATAAACCCAGTCAACAGTTTGCTGATTTTTTTTGCCACACCCGAAGCCGCACAGAATACAGATTAAAGATATGAGCATAAGTTTGGTTTTTCGCATAGCATCTCCTAGGTATATGTACAAATAAAGCCACAAATCAATGTGGCCTTTTAAAATCTTTACTGAATGAGTGAGCGACAGAAAGCTTCAAATTCCTTTTGTTGACTGTATGCCTCAAACTCAAATACCTGATAATCTCCTTTATCGCCGGTCCAGTAAATGAACAGATACGGACCGCTACTGTCTAAAGGCATATCGCTTCTTCTTGTAATCTTTCCGTTGGTAATGTAAGAAAAGAACTCATCTCTTTCAGCATCGGTAAGTGTAACATCGCAAAATTCCGTGATATCCGCTTCCGTTAAAGGCCAGTGGTCTGCTTCTCTCTTTTCAAAATGGAATATCCACTGATCATTTTCTTTATGAAAACGATATCTGTAAAACTCAGGCGGATTGGTTGATTCATCCACGGTATAATAAAACTCTGTAATATCCGTTTGTTTTACCGCACTTCCTACCGTCATTTCTTTTTTTCCGCAACCTGCAAAAAGTAATCCAATCATAATACAAATAAGAATTCCTTTACATTTTTTCATCTGAAAAACCATCCCTTTTTTATCCCGCGGGGTACATTCCTTATTACTTCTCGTCAGAATCAGTGTCTGTCATTATACTCATAAAACATTTCGTCGAGTATTTTATCAACTCCGGACTTATCTCCGAACGCTGCCTTTATAAAAGTGCCTGCGTTCTCTACTAAAAGTTTAAAGTATAGCCAGTCGCCGAGATCATCGTATTTTCTTGTTGAATTAATCAGCACGTTCTTTTTAAGAGTGGTGTATTTCTTACCCTTTTTCTTACCGTACTGTTTTAAAAGTTTGGCTGTAGCAACATCTTCCATAGCCTTTTTGTCGACAAAACCGCCTATGGCTTTGAACGTATCGTTCGTAGCCCAGAAAATACCGCTGTAAAGGCCGGTAATCGCAAAAGAAACACGGCATAAAATATCATTACACCAAAGCGGAAACGAATATCTTTCAAATCTTATCGGTGCACCGCCGCCAATATATTTTCCGCTTCTAAGGAGTCGGTATATCTCATTTAAAGTTCCGGGAGTCATTCTGTTATCGGCATCAATGGTAACTATAATCTTTCCCTTTGCAGCATCGATTCCGACATTTCTGACCTTAGCTATGCATCTGTCTTCGTTAAAAAGCACTACGGCACCGTTTTCTTTGGCTATTTCAGCCGTGTCATCGGTGCAACGGTTGCAGACTACTATAATCTCAGTATTGCCTTTGAAACGCTTTGCTGCTTTCTGAATTGATATAATACAGCGCTTTATGTACTTTTCTTCGTTGTGAGCGGGTATAATAACCGAAATATGAGTTTTCATAGCAATTAGTTTTTATTTTTCTCTGTCATCTGTTCATATGTGATTCCATACTTTTCGGCTATCGTATGTGCATATGAACATGAATCGGGCTCGGCTCTTTTAAGAAGGAATGTGTTCTGATCATCCTTTCTTTCCATAACAATGCTAATAATATCGCCCTCACCGTCCCATTTGTTCATTTCGGGAATATCTGAAGCCAGTTCATGAAGATGCGTGTTAAAAATCGCATATGTGCCTTTTTCTTTAAGTACACGTATCAAATCCTTTGACAGATAAACTCCGTCATATGCCGATGTCGTTGAAAAAGTCTCGTTAAAAAGTATCAGTGTGTTATCATCGGAATTGCTGACGATTTCTTTTATGCGGACAGCTTCTTCTCCAAGACGCCCATAGTTAATCGTAAGATTTTCATCAATAGGAAAATGTGTAAGGATATTTGCAAAAGGCAGGCCCGTAAAAGATGAAGCCATTACAAATATTCCGTGTGCTGCCATAAAAGAAGCAAGTCCGATAGCCTGCTCAATAATGGTCTTTCCGCCACGGTTAGGACCTGTAAGAATAAAGATTCTCTCATCCTTGCTAAAAGAAAAATCGTTCTTTACGATATCCTTGGTGCCTTCAATGGCAAGTCTTATATTATACAGACCTTTTACGGTCATTCTCTCATCGTCTTTTATATCCGGGAAACAGATATCATAACCTTTGCCTGCAAGATATCTTCCGAATTTTGCCATTACAAGATAAAAGATTAATCCTTCATGCATCTCCGTAATCGGACGGGTATCAAAGTCCGAATACTGCTCAAGTTTCTTTTTTATATCCGAATAATGCTTCTTTAAATGCTTTTGAATTTTAGGAGCTATGGTAACAAGCAAAGGATCTGTAACTCTGGCGTTTCTGGTTGAAGAATCTGTGGGAGTTATAAGACGCATTGCATTGAGTTTTTCAATCAGAGTGTATTTTGAAACCAGCTTGTAAGGCACAAATTCAATGGCAGAAACTTCTTCAATATCAAGATCCGGAGTAAAGTTTACGCCGATTAGTGCGCCTTTAACGCTTGATAAATCCTCTATCATCTGCTCGATATCGGTCTTTAATTCTGCAAACTCTTTTGAATTAATAGTTTCATCGAGTTCATCGCGAAGTCTGTTAAGGCCCTCTGATTTAACTTCAAATTCATGTAAGATTGCAGAAAGTTCCTCGCTGACTTTCGTATATACTGAAAGTTCTCTAAGATCTTCTAAAAGAGTATAGAGATTAATCTCCGTCTGACGCGATACCTTATAGCTTCCGCTGTAGTTTTTAAGTTTATTAATAGCATGTACAGATTCGCTTAATTTATCACATAATTCTTTGTTGTCAAAAAGATCTTTTAGGATCTCTACTCTGAAGCGCATGTCTTCGGCCTCAACAGGCATAGCTGAAAGTACCTTTTCGATAACAGAGATATCCTCTTTCATTACACAGGCTTCTTCCACGAAGTCGCTTATGGCAAGATCTTTAATTGTTTCTTTGGAAAGTATTACAGTTTTTTTAGAAGAATCCTTTGAAAAAAGAATGTCCATATCATTTATTCCCCAATTATTTAGTCAGTTCAAAATATTTGTCAGGATACAGAGAGAATATATTTCCTCTCGAGGTTTTCCCCGCATAATAAATGCCTTCCCCGATATATCTTTCATACAACAGTTTGTTTGTTTCTATTTGCTCACCGTTTTCGGTGTAAAAATAATAATAAACTCTGGTTTCGGTTCTGTAAGAATCCCCGTCTTTGACCGTTTCCTGTTTTTCTATTCTTTCAGCATTAGTTAAAACAATTTCCGTAAAATAATATTTCTCTTCTTCGGGATTAAAAGACTGAAGCCTCGGGACAAGGAATTTAACGGATATTATGAGGAACGAAACTATCATAAACATTGCGCCTATAAAACAGGCGAGCATAATAATAAAATGCGATGAGGACGCGCCCTCTTCCATTCCCTTTAAAATCACGTTAAAAATCATCATTACCACAAATGCGATAATTACTGCCGCAAAGCACGCAAGAAGTGTAACAAAGGTCCTCATACCTTCTTTGGACTTTTCGACATATCTTGAGAAGTCTTCTTCTAAAATCGCATCGGTCAAAACAGTCTTGGAGCCTTCTTTTATCATCTGTTCATAACGGGCTCTCTCAACCTTTTCATCCTTATTCTGGTTGATCAGTCCGACAACCATGATTCCGGTCATTATTATGAAAATAAGAATGAAAATTGCGACATATAATTTGTTTACCAGATTTTTAGTCATTATAATTCCCCTTAAATATGATTAATATCTGACACTTACGATTTTTATTGTACCATATTTAGCGTGATAAGTATTGTTTTTTATACAAATCATTTCTTGACATATACAAACATTTGTTCGATAATAATCTTATGGAAGAAAGAAGTTACATTGCCATAGATTTAAAGAGTTTTTATGCTTCGGTTGAATGTGCGGAAAGACAGCTTGATCCCTTAAAAACAAACCTCGTTGTAGCTGATGCTTCAAGGACCGAAAAAACCATCTGTCTTGCCGTATCACCTTCACTTAAAGCCTTCGGAATTCCCGGCAGAGCCAGGCTTTTCGAAGTATTGCAAAAAGTTGATTATGCAAACTCCGAACGTTTAAGTAAAGTTAAAGGAAGGAAATTTACTTCCTCTTCTTTTGATGCCGATGAACTGGCAAGTAATCCTGCATGTAAAATAGATTTTATTACCGCTCCTCCGAGAATGTCCTTGTACATGAAATACAGTACAGACATTTACAGGATTTATTTAAGATATATTTCTCCCGAAGACATCCATGTTTATTCCTGCGACGAAGTTTTTATGGATGTGACAAATTATTTAAAGCTTTATAATCTGACCGCTCATGAACTGGCTGTTAAAATAATTGCGGATGTTTTAAGAGAAACACATATCACTGCCACTGTAGGTATAGGCACCAATCTTTTCCTTTGCAAGATTGCGATGGATATCGTTGCAAAACATATTCCCGCGGATAAAGACGGTGTAAGAATCGCTGAGCTTGACGAGAGAAAATTCAGGGAAATTCTCTGGGACCACAAACCGATTACGGATTTTTGGAGATTCGGCCCCGGAACAGCCAGAAGGCTTGAAAGCATGGGTATTTATACACTCGGTGAACTCGCCAGATATTCAGAATACAATGAAGACAGACTATACAAGGTTTTTGGAATCAATGCAGAATTAATCATTGACCATGCATGGGGCTGGGAGCCCTGTACAATTGACTATATAAAGCAATACAGACCGGAAAGCAATTCCATCAGTACGGGACAGGTTTTAAAAAGGCCTTACACACACGAGGAAGGTGCCATTATCGTTCGCGAAATGGCTGATAATCTCTCGCTTGATCTCGTATCAAAAGGACTGCTTACAAAACAGATAGTGCTTAACATCGGTTACGAGAATTTTAAGGATATAGAGAGTATGGAAAAGTACGACGGCGAAGTGCGTCTGGATTATTACGGTCGTCCCGTGGCAAAATATGCACACGGAAGTCGCAATTTAAGCATTACCACCTCTTCCACAAGGCTTATTACCGAGGCTGCCTTAAGTCTGTATGAAGAGATTACCGACCATGACCTTTGCATAAGACGTTTGAGCATCTGTGCCGAGAGCGTGGTCAGTGAATACAATTTCGAAGAAACTCACAAAGAAGAACAGCTCTCCTTCTTCGTTGATTATGAGAAAAAGGAAAGCGAAGAAATAGAACTTAAAAAAGAAAAAGCCATCCAGCTTGCATCATTGGAAATAAAGAGAAAATACGGCAAAAATGCAATCCTAAAGGGAACAAATTTCCTTGAGGGTGCCACTGCCAGAGAAAGAAACGAACAGATCGGAGGTCATAAAGCATGAACGATTACAGCGATATCATAGATCATCCTCATTATCAGTCCAAAACCAGACCTCATATGTCAATGTACGACAGAGCCGCACAATTCTCTCCTTTTGCCGCTTTGACGGGCTATGAAGAGTCTGTTGAAGAAACTGCCAAGGAAGAAACTGAAAGAATGAATTTACTGCCTTATACGGATGATGTATAATATAATCCGTTATGGAAGAGAATAAAAAAACTAAAAAGAAAAAAAAGAGAAATTTATTACAATTTTATACTCCGGCAATAGTATTTTATCCGGCTGCCTTTATCTATTTTGAACTGTTATTGAAAGCTTTGGACAACTACAACACCATTACTTATTCTTCCATCGCTATAACGGTTCTTTTTTCTATTGCGGCAGGTCTTTTATTTGCGTTCGTATTTACGCTTATAAGGCCTGTAATTTTATCGCGCATCCTATCGTCTTTAATCCTTATCTTTTTATATATTGTTTTCTGCGTTGAACACGACTGCAATCAGTTTTACAAAATGTATTACGGCATCACCTATGCCATAGCGATGACAGGTCAGGTAATGGGTGATTTTGCGGGTACGGTATTTGAGGTTGCTTTGGAATATGCTTTGCAGGAAGCATTGTTCTCCCTACCCTTAATAGTTTATTTTTTCAACCTAAAAAAAATAATCCCGAAAAAGAAATATACTATAAAGCTTATTCCTGTTATTCTGATTCCTTTTATGGTAATTCAGCTTTCTACAGGATTATGGTGCAGAAATTCAGACTTTGCGAATTTTTATACATATGATTTTACGGCATTTACTTTAATACCTCATACGGGTCTTTTAACCGCGTTTCGTCTGGATATACAATATTTGATTGCCGGAACTCCCGAAGCGCCCATTGAAGACGATGAATTCGTGCTCTGGACGCCTGAGGATGAGACTTTACTCTCAGATACGCAGAATAATCGTGATAATGATAATCAAGACAATAACATCAATTCGTCCGAAAAGACGGAAATTTCAAAATCCTATAATAATCAACCGGATATCATTGCCAATGAAAATAACGTAAGTAACGAATCGGAAACAGAACCCATTGTATACGATTACAATGCTTATATTGATTTCGCTTCATTAATAGAAAATGAAAGTAATCCTACAACCAAAAAAATGCATGAGTACTTCGGTTCGTTGGAACCAACCATGCAAAACGAATATACGGGCTATTTTGAAGGCAAAAACCTTATCTTTATGTCAGTTGAAGCATTCTGTCCGTACGCAATAGACAAAGATTTTACACCAACTCTTTATAAGCTTGCAAACGAAGGATTTGTCTTTAATAACTTTTATCAGCCTTACTGGTCCTTATCCACCACAGGCGGTGAGTTCGCAAATATGACCGGGATTATTCCGGAATGGATTGATTCGGGCAATTCATTTACTGTGTCAGAAGATAAATATATGCCTTACTCTCTCGGTTCACTCCTTGGCAACAGAGGATATTCCTGTAAGGCTTTTCACAACAATTCATATGATTATTACGAAAGAGATAAAACACATCCAAATCTCGGATATGATTACAAGGGCATAGGAAACGGTCTGAAACTTGAGCACGATTACTGGCCAAGTTCTGATCTTGAAATGATGGAAGCCACTCTTCCGGACATCATTGCCGAATCCAAGGAAACAGGCGTTCCTTTCCACACATACTATATGACTGTCAGCGGTCACTGCAATTACAACTGGGGCGGTAATTATATGTCGAAGAAAAATAAAGATGCTGCTGTTGAAGCATTTCCCGATTCTTCTATGCCTGTTCAGGCTTATATGGCCTGCAACCTCGAATTCGAATATGCATGTAAATATATTTTAGAAGAACTTGAAAAAGAAGGAATTCTCGAGGATACTGTTATATGTTTTACCGCAGACCATTATCCTTACGCACTTGCGGAAGGTAATATTGACTATTACAAAGAACTGTCAGGCATAAGCGATTCACCGAAATCGATTTCAAGATATAAGAACTCACTGATTCTTTACTGTGCTTCCATGGAAGAACCTGTGGTAGTCAATACACCCTGCTATTCCGTTGATATAGTACCAACACTGGATAATCTTTTTAACATAGAATACGATTCAAGACTTTATTCAGGAAGAGATATTTTTGCGAAAAATTACGAACCGAACGGTATTTCATCATCAATGCCACTTGTAATAATTCCTATCGGCAATAAATACAGTTTCGTTACTGCCGCAGGCGAATACGATGCCGTTACAAAAGAATTCACCCCTAATCCGGGTGTTTATGTGAATGAAAAAGATTATGTAAAAGAAGTCCAGAATATGATTCAGAACAAATGGACTTATGCGAAACTTATGATTACAAACGATTATTACAGAAAAGTATTTACCGAAAAAGAGGACTGAAATCAGCCCTCTTTTTTTCATCAGTGCACGACTCGCTAGCGTGCCCGGCTCTGATTTTTCTTAGTCAGTTTTGAAAAAATACCGATTTTATTATCCGATATAAAGAAGCCTATTGCTACAAGCGCAATTCCAATTAGTGCATAAATAATTATCTCTTTTATCTCAAATTTACCTTTGTTAAGAAGCGTAATGCCTTTAAACCATTCTTTGTGATACTCAAGACAAACCGAGAACGAATTATTTAAAAGATGGAAAAATGCAGTAACAAATATACTCTTTGAATTATAAATCATATATGACATTAAAAGACCCATTAACGTAACGTATATGAACTGCAAAAGGTTCATATGATATGCCGCAAAAACAAGTGCGGTAATAACCATAGTTGCAAGAATGGGTAATTTTTTATTCTTAAGAGTACCGTAAAGGAAACCTCTGAACGCAGCCTCTTCAGCTATTGCAGGCATCAATCCGATCACAAGCAGAGCCGGAACGAATCCTGCGCTTGATACAACACCAGAAAGCATATCATTATCACGTGCTATTACAGGAAAAGCATTGTAAAGTACGGATACCAGAACCGTGTTAAATATATAGGATCCGCTCACAAAGAAAAGCACTCCTACCATTTCTTTTATGCCGGGTATTTCAAGTGAAAATACATTCTTCAAATCAGCTCTCATATACCATGCATAAGCCACGGGAACAATGAATATGATTAACTGTGAAAATGCATATCCTATAAAGCCGAATTTAAGTACCACAAATCCTCCGGCGAAATTGGAGATTAAAAACATAAGAGCGAATACCATTATGATATCTCCGACGCCCGGAATCTGGCCTTTTTTCATATTGGCTCTTTTTTCAAATATTCTTACACTTCTTAAGCCTTCTCCGAATAATATATTCTCCGAAGAAAATACCCTGGTCATAATGTAAATCGCAACCGTTGTATGAATAATCGTAGCTGCGAATACAGTTATAACAAGCGGAAGGTTAAAGTTAAGCATAAAGAGTTCTTTTATGAGAAGGGATACATTTAAAATCGGTACCAATGCCAGTCCGAAATTAAGCTTAACTCCGGGTAAAACGGACATTCCTGCGCCTGTCATAAGTATTAACATTAAGGGCGTTGTAAGGTTGTTCGCTTCTTTTACGCTCTTAGCCATAAAATCAACGCATAAGCATACTGATGAAACGAACATCGTAAAAAGAACAAGCAATACTGCCATTATAAGAATCGAAGGAATAAACTGGGTGAATTTAAAATCTCCGACGAATGTACTTGCAAACGCCATCGAGTTAAATACAAATATTCCCATCAAAGCAAACGATAGGATATTTATCGCTACAGAAAACAAAGCGAATATCGTAACCGCAAGGAATTTTGAAATCATCATCTGCGTGTTGCTGATTGGAAGCGTTATAAGCGTCTCTAAAGTGCCTCTCTCCTTTTCACCCACAGAGATATCTATGGCTACGGTAAACGCGCCCATAAGCACGCTTATTATCATCATAAAAGGCATGATATATCCGATCAACATTCCCGTGGTTTCTTCCTTGCTTGAATAATCTACCTTCTCAATTTTGAAGGGATCTTCTTTTAATGTTTCATAATCACTGAATGCTTCTTTTAATCTCTCTTCGATTATTTCATCACTGTAATCCGTGAATACAATATCAACCATCGAGCGTGCGGTGCTTGATTTGTTGGATGAAGTCAGACTGTAAATTGTGATATCGGGATATTCGCTTTCGTTTGTTTCGGGAACTATTACAACATCGTATTTCTCATCTCTTATGTATCTTTCGTAATTTTCCGAAGAATTGATTTCTTCTACATGAAAATGGTATTCATGTTTTACGAGAGCCTTATCAAGCAAACTGCGTATATTCTGTGTAGTTTCCGCGGTAGTGCTTACGATTGCAACATTATATGTTTTAACCGTGGATTCCTTCATAAGTGACGATGTTAAAAGAAGGGACCCGAGGAAAACCAACGGATATAAAATAAGCGGTACGATAACCATAATAATGATGGTTTTCGTATCCCTGAAAATATCCGTCAGTTCTTTTTTAAGAAGGGTAAAAATGATTCTTTTATTCATCGCTTCCGCCCTCCTTTGCTATAAGTGCTTTGAAGGTATCACGAAGGTTATCCGTGCCTGTCGCTTCCATCAGTTCGGCAGGTGTTCCGTAGGCGATTCTTTTGCCCTTATAAATCATAAAAATATGGTCACAAAGATACTGTGCTTCTTCCATATAGTGCGTGGAATAAAGCACTGTCTTGCCTGCTTCTTTTTCCTTTTTCATAAAATTGACGATAGCGTCGGAACTGATTACGTCGAGGCCCAAAGTCGGCTCGTCGAATATATAGATTTCGGGCGAATGAATAAGACACCTTGCAATATTTGCTCTCTGTGTCTGGCCCGTTGAAAGCTTTTCTATTCTGTTATCAATGAAATTCTGCATTTCGAGAACTTCTTCGATAAATGCAATTCTTTTTTCAGTTTCTTCCCTGCTCATTCCGTATACATCAGCCAGTATTTTAAGCATTTCCCTGGTTGAAAAACGGTTGTAAAGTTTGGTGTTGCCTGAAAGATATCCGATGTATTTTTTCTTATCGACGGGGTTGTCAATTAATGTCCCGTCGGCTTTAAATATTTCTACTTCACCCTCGTTGGGAGTCATTAAGGACGCAAGCATTCGAAGAAGTGTTGTTTTGCCTGCACCGTTAGGTCCTAAAATACCTAAGATTTCGCCTTCTTTTGCTTCAAAGGAAACTTCTTTTACGGCATAGAATTCCTCTTTGGTCTTCTTACCGAAGGACTTTTTTTCGGAATCGGTTTTAATATTCCTTATAAACTTCTTGCTGATATTATCAACCTTAATCATTTAAATTCCCACATTCCACAATAACTTTAAATCAAATTTTAGACAGAAGTTCCACGGGCTTTTCCAAAATTCTTTTAAGCTTAATATGAGGCGGTTCTTTCTTTGAAACAATGCCAACTCTTATAAACTTAATTCCCGCGTTTTTCGCACCGAGACAGTCGGTAAAAAGCTGATCGCCAATTGCTGCAACTTCTTCTTTTTTTAGGCCCATTTTTTCAAATGCAGCAAAATAGTTTTTCGCGGAAGGTTTGCCCGATTTATATATGTAATCAATATAGACGTTCTGAATAAAAAGCTTTACGCGGTCTTCATCGTTGTTGCTTAAAATAAAAAGTTTAAAGCCCTTTTCAATCAGGCTTTGAACAAGCTCGTCGCTTTGGTCGTTACAGGGTGCATCATGAGCAACAAGCGTATTGTCTATATCAAATATTATTCCTTTTATGCCCTCATTATAAAGATCGTCAAAATTAACATCATATACAGATTTTACGTCCATATCGGGCTTAAATTTTTTAAACATATGCTACTCCAGATAAGAACTGTCCAAAAGGTTCTTCGTATATTCGCTCGAAGGATTGGTAAAGAGAGTTTCGCTCTCTCCCTCTTCCACGAGTTCTCCGTCTTTCAGGATATAAATATAATTGCAGATCTCTCTTACCACTTTTATGTCATGAGATATAAAAAGAATTGCAAGATTCTTTCTTTCATTAAGTTTTTTAATAAGCTTAATTACCTGCTTCTGAACTGTCACGTCAAGGGCAGAAACAGGCTCGTCAGCGATTAAAATATCCGGGTTTGATAAAAGAGCCATTGCAATACCTATACGCTGTCTCTGACCGCCTGAGAGTTCGCTTGGATAGTGCTCCAGTACGGTTTCATCAAGTTCAACATCCTCGAGAATATTTTTTATGCGTTTTTCGTATTCAAAAAACTTTTCGGGATTTGCGTATTTTATGGTCTCTTTTAAAAGCCATCCGACCTTTTTTGCAGGATTAAGCGATGCATAATTATCCTGGAAAATATAGCCTATCTTTTTACATATAATCTCTCCGCTCTCGGGTGTTAACTGCGCGGAAATACATTTGGCCAGAGTGGATTTTCCGCAACCGCTCTCTCCTAAAAGACCGACAATGCTTCCCTTATTCACATAAAGGCTTACATTTTTTACGCCCTTATCCGACTTCGGATAATAGTATGTTAAATTTTTTACTTCACAAACTTTTTCTGACATATTAAAAAATCAACTGTTTCGTATATTCCTTTGAAGGATTCTCGAAAATATCTTTAACGCTTCCTTCTTCAACCACGAGTCCGTCCTTCATTACCACAACCCTGTCGCAAAGTGCTTTTATGACAGATAAATCGTGTGATATAAAAAGAATCGAAGTGCCGGTCTTTTCATTAAGTTCCTTCAAAACATCTATTATTCTTTTTTGAACCGTTACATCAAGTGCGGTTGTAGGCTCATCGCAGATTAAAAGCTTAGGCTTTAACACAAGCGCTGCGGCAATCATCGCACGCTGCCTCTGACCGCCCGATATCTGATGAGGATAGGATTCGTAGATTCTTTCCGCATCATCGAGTCCCACGCTTTTCATAATCTCAATTGCGCGTTTTTTCATATCTTCTTTGGAAAGGCCGAGTTCTTTTTTTCTTATTCTCATAGCCTCTTCCACCTGAGGTCCGACCTTAAGCACGGGGTTCATCGAATTTAAAGGATCCTGGAATACAAAACCGATTTCGTTTCCCTGAATCTCCCTGATTTTTTTACGGGGAGAATTAAGAATATCCGTTCCGTCCAAGTCAATTACTCCGGATTTGGTCAAATCCTTGCGGTTTAATAGACCTGCTATAGCCATAGCGGTCATACTTTTACCCGAGCCCGATTCACCCACAATACCGAGTATTTCGCCGTCTTTTATTGTAAAATCCACGTCCTTTACCGCTACTTCCGGCAAGTCGTGATCAAAAAATTCAATCTTTAAATCTTTTACTGTAAGCATGATGGAAAGATTCTCCGCTTGATAATAATCCAATGCCAAAAAGTAACAAAATAAGCGTTAACGCAGGAAAGAATACCATAAAAGGTGCTTTTCTGATATATCCTCCTCCGTCCGACAAAAGCGTACCGATTGACGCCAAAGGAGGCTGAACTCCGATGCCTAAAAAACTTAGTCCGGCTTCGGCTAAAATACAGTTGTTAAATGCTATAAACACACAATTTAAAAATGTTTCCGTTACATTGGGAAGTATATGAACAAAAAGAATTCTGGCCGTCGGTATCTTTAACAGCTTGGCCATTTTTACATATTCAAGTTCTCTCTGCTTTTTAAATTCGGAACGCATCATTTTTGCAAAAGAAGGCACTATGGCTATTCCCAAAGCCAGAGTAACCTGCAAATATCCGCTTCCGAAAAGGGATACAAATACAAGGGCTAAAAGAAGCGAAGGAACAGCAAATAAGACATCGATGATACTTGATAAAACTTCATCAACGATGCCTCCGAAATATCCGCATAACGCTCCGATTACTGTACCGAAAAATGTGCCGATAAGCACGGAAAATACGGAAATGGCAACCGAGATACCCATTCCCGTCTGAGTTCTTTTTAAAATATCCCTTCCGAATTCGTCACAGCCGAACAAATGGGAAAAGGAAGGACCTGCAAGTTTCAGGTCTTTATTCATCAAATCAAAAGGATTGGGGTTTAAAAAACCTAAGAGCACGAAAGCAATCATAAATATAATTATGATGATGCCTACCTTCTTTTGATTGTTGAGTTTAATTTTTTTCATATTCCAATATTGCTTTTGCAAGATTATTCGCACCCTGACCGAGTTTGAGGCTCGCTATATTGGCACGAATCTTCATTCTCTCTTCCTCATTGGTCAGCTTTTTAACACCTGCCACGAGGTCTCCGTAGAATTTGTTGCTCTTATTCACATAATCCCCGCCGTATACCATCATACCGGTATTTGTAAGGCTCTTTAAAAGCATATTCTGGCTGTAATCGCTCTGGAATACAACCGCGGGTACATTAATGCTTAATATGTCATAGCAAACCGAATCAGCTATAGTAACTGCAACATCGCAGCTCTTTAACAACTTCGAATAACTTGCAAGATCGGGTTCTACAATTATCTGCGAGGAAGTATTGCTCATCTTAAAAAGAATATCCCTCGTAGTTGCATTCTTTGATGTTACGACACGAAGTCTGACGGAATCATCAATGCAGTCCAAAAGTGAATCCACTATTCCGGGAGCCAGTTCGTGAGGATCCAGTTCTCCGGTATATACCATAATGCTGTCGATATCATGTTTGTCGATTACACGGAATGACCCTAAAAACTCATTTCCGTAAGGCGCATATTCAATACCTAAAAGAAGCTTGGTACTGCTCTTATATTTGGACATATAATCAATCTTGTCCGCATAAAGATTGTAGTTTATAACGCAGTCCACATCATAAACTTCATAAAGATAATCCTCTATGAGAATTACCTTACACACTTCCTTTAATGAATTAAATGCGGTATTGGAAACATCATAACTGTCGACAACGCAGACTTTCGCGTTCTTTTCGGAAATAATATCCTTTAGACAATTGATTGCTTTTTCGCTGCCGAGAGTCATCGAAGGAACCGTTTCAAATTCCATAAAATTACTTTCGATTAACGAAGTATCCGAATCTTCTCTTGTCACAAAAAGCACACTGCCCCCCAGCAGTCTGATTGCTTTTGCAATAGCGACGCATCTTTTCATATGACCTTTGCCGATCATTGAATTGGCATCTACCCTGAAAACTACCATATGCACACCCCAACGCCGTCTGGCGGCTTATATCAAATCCTTACCCTCGGATCTAAACACACATGAATAATATCAGTTATAAAACTTATAAGCATGATAAAGAGCGCTATCATCATGACTTCAGCCTCAACTACGGGAAAATCCCTGGTCGAAATCGAACTTATTAACATCTGTCCGAGTCCCGGTATCGAAAATACCTGCTCTATTACTATGCCTGAACAGATCATGTCTGCGGCTATCATACCGATAAATGTAATCGTCGGCATTATCGCATTTTTAAGAACATGTCTGTATAAAAGACCTGTTGTGTTGTTTCCTCTCGCATATGCGGTTAACGCATAATCCTTAGTGGCTTCTTCAAGGATATTGCCTTTTAAAAGCCTTATGCACATTGCAATCTTAGGTATCGCAAGTGCAAATGCAGGGAAAATTAAGAAGTATAAAAATTTCCCGAAATTCGCATTATAGGAAACATATCCGCCCGGCTTAAACCATCTTAAAACAATTCCGAAAAAGAATGTTATTAGAAGTCCCAAAACAAACGAAGGAATTGACATCGATGCCTGGTTTAGCGGACTGATTATTTTATCCGATATACCGCCCGTATGCTTTGCAACATATATACCAAGCGGGAATGATATTACTACCACAAAAAAGAGAGCCAGCAGTGATAAAAAGAAATTAATTACGAGCTTCTCTTTTAGGAGGGAGAAAACCGATACGCCGTAAGTATAGGATTTTCCGAAATCCAGTGTAAATATGCCGCCTACAAATTTAAGATATCTTACAATAAACGGCTGATCCAGTCCGTACTGAATCCTTAACGACTCTACCAGTTCGGGTGTTGCTCTGGTACCGAGCTTGTCCAATACAGGATCGCCCGGCACCAGTTCAAAAATCAAAAATATTACAAAACTTGTAATAATCAGGGTAATAATCAGTCTGATTAACTTTTTGATTATATATTTACCCATTAATTACTGTACCGCCTTAATCTTGGTTAAATCGAGCACATAAAGAGGATAGAATGAATATCCTTCAAATTTTTTGTTTAATGCGACAAAATCGGGAAGGTCCTGAATGTATACGTTGGCTGCATCCGAATTTAAGATTTCGGCACATTCCTTGTAATACTTCGTCGCTTCATCGTCATCTGCGCTTGATACCGCATTTTTGAATGCTTCATCATACGCAGGATTGCTGTAATTCGTAAAGTTGTCCGATGCATCAGACGTAAATCTTGAAAGAAGTGCATTTGCAGATAAATTGGCTGCATCTACACCGATTACAGTAGCATCGTATTTTCTTCCGAAATATACATCATTCAACCAGGTCTCCCAGTCAACTTCTTTTATCTCGGCATTAATTCCTATCTGAGCCAGCTGATTTTTTAATACAAGTGCCGTATCAACATGCTGGTCATAGTTTGAAGGAACCGTGATGGTCATGTCAAATCCGTTGGGATATGCACTTTTTGCCATCAGTTCTTTTGCCGTATCAAGATTGGGATTGTATACTTCGGTAAGTTCCTTGTCAAAGTATTTGCCGAAATTAGGATAAATACTGGTTCCTACCTTGGAACCGCTTCCGTCTGAAACATAATCCATAATCTCGTTTACATCTACGGCATAGTTCATGGCCTTTCGAACATTAACGTCGTTAAAAGGCTCAAATTCATGGTTAAGATACAAAGCCTGTACCAGGTTCATGGTACCTTCGTATACATTGAATTTCTGCGGATCGAGCTGCATTTTCTGACCCTTGGTAAGGTGAATGCACATATCGATTGTACCGCCTTCGAGTTCCATCGCAATGGTATCGGCGTTGGTGCAAATCTTAAAAGTTACATTCTTTACGTTTCCGCCCTCTCCCCAGTATGAATCGAATCTTTCAAATACGACATTCTGAAGGGGACTTCTGGAAACATACTTATAAGGGCCCGTACCGATTGCAACGGTATCGGGTGTTGCATTTCCCTTAGGAATAATAGCAGCTTCAACGCTGGCTAAATATGAAAGAAATGCAGGGTCCGGAGAAGCAAGCTTAATCTCAATTGAATCATCGGAAAGTATATTAACTTCCGAGATATTTGAAAAAGCCGAACTGACAGCTGCGTTTCCGCTTCCGTCCCGTCCGGCAAATTTGTTGATTGAATATTCCAGATCTTCAATCGTAACTGCTTTGCCGTCGTGGAATTTTATTCCTTTTCTTAACTTAAATGTGTAACTTAGTTTGTCCTCTGATACTTCTACACTCTCAGCTACTGCAGGCACGATATTTCCGTCACTATCAGGTTTTACCAATCCCTCGAACACATTGAAGAAGATTTCTTTGGTTCCTGCCGCCACCATCTTGTGGGGGTCAAGACTGTCATCAATGTCCTGAGCGATTCCAATAGTTATAGAACCGGAATTCTTTGCCTTATCGTCTGTGCACGCACACAGTACAGTAGTCAAAGTGAGTAAGCAAAAAAGAACGAGAGTTTTGATCTTTTTCATTACTCTACCCTTTCTCTATAAAATATTTTATATTACAAAAGGGACCGTTATTAAGCGGTCCCGTTTTGCCTAATTAAGCATTTTCTTTAATTCATCCATGAACGTATTTACATCCTTAAACTCTCTGTAAACGGATGCAAAACGTACGTATGCAACGGGATCCAGATCTTTGAGCTTATCCATAATTAATTCGCCGATTACATCCGAGCCGACTTCCTTGTCTTCATTGCAGAAGATTTCGGTCTCGATTTCATCAACCAAATCTCTTATCTGAGCTGCCGATACAGGTCTCTTATGACATGCTCTTAAGATACCGTCCTCAATTTTCTTTCTGTTATATGCTTCGCGGTTATTGTCTTTCTTTCTGACAATAAGAGGAATGGTTTCTATCTGCTCATATGTGGTAAATCTTTTCTGGCATTCATCGCATACTCTGCGTCGTCTGATTGAGTTCTTGTCTTCAACAGGTCTCGAATCGATAACTCTGGTATTTTCATGATTACAGAATGGACATTTCATGTTTTAGGCTCCTATTATTCTTCTCTGTTTGTTTTCTTTACAAATGTGGGAACTGTAATTTTGCCCTGTTCTCTTGTAACGATGCTTGCGGTGTTCTGTACAGGTTTTCTCACAGGAGTGGGTGAAACCGTTCTTCTCTGTAACGGTGTTCTCTGTCTGTCAGGATTGTAAGCTGTACGAGCTGAAGCATCGGGAACGATATGCTTTGAAATAATAGGTTCTGAATGAAGTCCTGTAGCAATAACCGTAACGGTACATGAATCCTGTCCGTTGTCTTCGGAAAGGAATCCGCCGAATACATTTGCCTGTGAACCACACTTCTCAAGAAGTCTCTTACCTACGCCGGTAAAGTCTTTGAATTTAACCTTACCCTGAACATAGTAAACAACATCTGAAGCTCCGACGATATCAGTTTCAAGAATCTGATTCTCGATAGCCATGTTGCATGCATCAATACCCTTGTTGTCGCCTGAAGCCTGGCCGATACCGATATAGATGTCGCCCTTGTCTGTCATGGCTTTCTTAAGGTCTGCAAAGTCAAGGTTGAAATCACCCTGTCTGTTGATGATGTCTGTGATGCCTGAAAGTGAATGCTCTAAGATTTCATCGGCTTTCTTCATAGCCATCTTTGCATCCATATCGTCATCTGCAACTTTAAATATATTGTCGTTCTTAATGATTATGATTGAGTCAACGCATTCACGAAGTTTAGCAATACCTTCTTCTGCGTATCTTTCACGAACAGCACCCTCGAATGAGAAAGGCTTTGTAACAATACCTACTGTGAGGATACCAAGTTCCTTTGCTATCTGTGCAACAATGGGAGCAGCACCTGTACCTGTTCCGCCGCCCATACCGCATGTAACGAATACCATGTCGGCACCTGTTAAAGCAGCTTCAAGTTCATCTACGCTCTCTTTGGCAGCACCTTCACCGATTGTGGGATCTCCGCCTGCACCTAAGCCCTTTGTAAGTCTCTCACCGATTCCGATGAGCTTGGGAGCTTTGCAACATGCCAAGTCCTGTTTGTCTGTGTTAATACCGATAAATTCAACGCCCTGAACATTATCGTCAATCATTCTGTTGATAGCATTGTTTCCGGCGCCACCTACACCGACTACAATAATACGGGCAACTACATTAAATTCGTTTGGTTTAATCTCAATAGACATAACCTGGGACATTTTTAACTCCTCCTAAACACAATATGAAATATACAATTTATAGATATATTGCCAAATTTACACACATATATTAGTATTTTACAATTTTATGTAAAATAAAGCAAGTTTTTTTAATATTTTTACTCAACAAGAATTATGCCGGGAGTATCCTTGATTTCAGTTGATAAAAGAGGCTCATCTTCGGTATCGATATTGAATACAACATTGGGGTTGTCTTCCGAATATTTTTCCATATGAAGAACACCTTTTTGGCCCTCTAAGGAAGGCAAAATTTTCGGTAATGTCATAAACTGTTCGTTCATGTTTGAACCGTCACCGATGTTTACTCTCACATCGTCAAAGAAAAGCGTGATATTTCTGTTCTCGTCAAAATAAATAGTGTCTGCGATTAAATCGTTTTTATTCAATAGTTTTGTGATATTAAGTATCGAATTAAAGACGTCTTTATTTTCGATGGGAAGAGGCTCATGAAGTGCCAGATGATCAAATGTAAGACCTGTTACAACAGGAACGTTTTCGGTCTTAATTTCAGATATTTCGATAACCTTTCCGTCGTTGTCAAAGTATACGAAATTACCCAGATTCTGGATACAGCCTGCCGTATATTTTTCATACACATGAATCTTTACAGTATTTCTGTCGACGATATTTACATCCATCTGTTCCACGAACGGTACGTCTTTTATGGATTTGTTGTGATATTTTAAATACACGAAAGCCGTATTTCTGCAAAACTTCGAATCCAATACGTAATTTGTGATTTCATCGGTTGTATAATGTGTCGAACCCTCTACTATTACAGTCTTGACCTTAAAGTTTTCAATGAACGCAAAAATCAGTATCCCGATTGCCATTACAGCGACAAACGGAACAATAAACTTGGTCAGATTGTAATTAAATATCAATCCGATCTTAGAGGTATTTATATCCGGTTTTTTAAGTTTTCTTTTTTTTGCCATTATTTTCTCACTATGGACTTGCCTATATTAAGTACAAGTCCGAGTTCCAGATACATAAATAAAATAGAACTGCCGCCCGACGAAATAAGCGGAAGCGGAATACCCGTATTCGGGAAAAGTCTTGTAACAACGCAGATATTGATAATAACCTGAAGCCCGACGTGGGCAATTACCCCGACGACAATCATTCGTTCCAACAGGTTGTCGGTATTTTGCGCTATCATATACATTCGGAAAATCAGTACAAAATATAAAAGAATTACGATAAGTCCCCCGGCAAATCCGAGTTCTTCGCAGATAAGCGCGAAAATCATATCGTTCTGCGCTTCGGGAAGTTTTTTAATCTTCTGCATACTGTTACCGATACCCTCGCCCAAATATCCGCCCGAACCTATGGCATATAAAGCCTGATTGGTCTGGTCTGCGGATGCGGGATAATCTTCGGGATAAAGCCATGCAAGAAGTCTTTTGGCCTGATAAGGATGAATATCGGACTCTTCCTTGCCGTGATTTATGGCAATAAGTCCGGTGAATAAAAGAATTACCGCAATTACCATAGCAGCTGTTATTATCAGACTCTTTTTAAGATTCGGTGCCGCAACAAACATCATGATAAAAAGAATACCGAACATAACGATTGCCGACGACATGTCGGATGAAAATTCGTAGATAAAGAATGTCGGAATTCCCGCAATGAAAAGGTACAGTAAAATACCTCTTATATACTTAAGGCTCATTCCTGCATTGTAAATAATTATGGCAAAACAGATGATAAGCAGGAATTTTGCAATCTCGGATGGCTGGAAAGAGATATTAAGACCCGGGATTCTGATCCATCTGTAAGCACCGTTTGCCTTAAGTAACCATCCCCCTCCGACAATCGCGGTCTTTTCGTTTTCACCTCCGACATCGGCTCCGACATGTTTCATAATCTCGATGAAAACAAACATACCGCAGGTAACGATATAATATAACATCGGATTTGAAAGAACGCTCATTACAAGCGGGAATTTCTGTTTAAAGCCCTTAACATTTGCCAGAGCAAGAACAAGCATTCCGACTATTCCCAAAACAATATAAATAAGTGTTTTAAAAAGTGTTCTGTCAGAACTTTTAAGTGTCAGTACGTTAAAGATTGTTTTACTCGCACCCTCTTCAAATGCCAGTGCCGAATATACGAAAACAAGACAAAAAACCGATAAGAAAATCGCGATAAAAATAATTGAAATATCGATTTCCTTTCCGGAAAAAAGTCTCTCTTTTACACTATTCTTTTTTTCTTTTACGTTTTCTTTCATATTCAACTCTTTTATGATTTACATACCAAGCAGTGCGATAAGACAAAGTATAACTGTTACGATTGTAAATACTGTTACAACTTTCTCTTCTGCCCAGCCGCATTTTTCGAAGTGATGATGTATGGGAGTCATCTTAAATATTCTCTTGCCGTGTGTAAGTTTAAAATAACTTACCTGCATGATAACGGAAGCAACTTCTGCTACGTAAACAAAAGCAATGATGACAAGGAATAATGTTAATTTAAGTTCAATGGCACATAAAGCCACAAATCCGCCAATAGCAAGGGCGCCGGTATCACCCATGAATACTCTCGCGGGATGTGCGTTAAAAAGCAGGAATGAAAGCAAAGCGCCCGAGAAAGCCGCAATCGGATAAACAAGTGCGCTTCCCTGCATTCTTGCCGCAAAGAAAAGGAAAATAAGAATTACGATGGTAACCTTTGATACAAGTCCGTCAAGACCGTCCGTAAAGTTTGCACCGGTATCGGTTCCCAAGATTGCTACAAAGTTAAGGGGTAATACCCACCAGCCGATGTTAAATTCAACACCTTTTATAAACGGCACCTTAATAGCAGGTGATATGTCCGAAAAATAGTACAGGAAAACAATTATCGCAACGGTAAAAATAATCTGAAGCCCCATCTTCTGCCAGGGTTTTAAGCCTTCCGATTTCTTTCTTTTAACTTTTAGATAATCATCGAGGAATCCGACAAATCCGAAAAGAATTGCAATAACGCATGGTGCAAATATCTCCTCGTGATCTTTGATAAAGAAAATACAGGGAATAGTAAATGCAATCATTATCATGATTCCGCCCATGGTTGGAGTACCGTTTTTCGCAAGGTGCGATTCGGGTCCTTCATTTCTTACGGTCTGGCCGAATTTAAGTCTTCTTAAAAGAGGCAGTCCCGCAGGTGCCAAAAGAAGCATTATTTCAAATGCTGCCAAAAATATTACGATAATTTTTGTCGTCTCACTCATTACTTTAATTCCTCTTTATTAATTTGCAGGCTCGATGATTTCGCCTGTCATTTCATCCGCTATATCAGTGTTGTCTTCGGGAACATCTTCCTCGATAACAATATTCGATGTATAAATACCCTTTTCGAGAAGCTCTTCGTATTCCTTTTCCGTAAGGGGCTCGGTCATGGGGATATTAAGGTACGGAAGCACTTCCGTATAAATCTCTCTGGTGAGTTCGCAGGCCTGGTTAACGGCACCCGATGACTGGTCGGGAATATTCGGCCTGTCGATAACCACGTACATTACAAGCTGGGGATTTTCCGCAGGAGCAAAGCTCATAAAAGATACAACATACTGTCCGGCCTGATATCCGCCGACAC
>CAMYYF010000006.1:0-24356 GCA_947303375.1 uncultured Lachnospiraceae bacterium | reverse complement strand
TTCTCTTCGAATTCGTTTTCTGTAATATGAATAACTGCCATAATTTTTTCCTCCTCATAAAATAAATTTATACTTCTGAATCAATTTCATCGAAATGTCCGAGTATTTTGTATAAAAGCGTGTACAGTTCTTTGGCTTCTTTTTCAGATAAAGCCACGCATCCGCCCATGGCATTCGGTACTTTGACCATTTTATCCCTTAACTTCTTTCCCGCTTCGGTTATTGTAACCACCACTCCTCTTGCATCATCATCGCTTCTGTGCTTTTCAATATAGCCCTTGCTCTCAAGCTTGTTGATAAGAGGTGTCAGCGTTCCCGAATCAAGGTAGAGACATTCGCCTATTTCTTTTACGCTTGCGCTTTTTTTCTCCCACATAACCATCATTGTGATGTACTGCGTGTAAGTTAAGTCAAATTCGTCCAAAAGCGGTTTGTAATGTCTTGTGACTGCCTTGGCACATGCATAAAGCGGGAAGCAAAGCTGGTTTTCAAGTTTCAAACAATCGTATTTACTCATTTTTAACCCTCGTTTAAAAGATCTTCTACAAATTTATCAACCGCTTTCATATCTGCCGTCGGCTCAAATCTGGCTACAACTTCACCCTTTCTGTTTACGATAAACTTGGTGAAATTCCACTTGATCTCTGAATTGTTTTTATAATCCTTGTCTATTTTCTTAAGCATTGCGGACATTGCCACTGCCTTGGGTCCTTTGCCGAAGCCTTCGAAGGTTTTCTGTGACTTAAGATATTTGAAAAGTTCGATTGCATTCTCACCGTTGACATCACTCTTTTTCATCTGAGGAAACTGCGTGTTGTATTTGAGTGTGCAGAACTCGTGAATCTCATCATCGGTTCCGGGTGTCTGGCCTGCGAACTGGTTGCAGGGAACATCGATTATCTCAAATCCTCTGTCATGATATTTTTCATACATCTCCTCAAGAGGTTTGTAGTGAGGTGTGAATCCGCAGCCTGTAGCTGTATTTACCACCAAAACAACTTTATTCTCATAATCCTTCATGGAAACTTCGCTTCCGTCTCTTGCTGTTACTTTTAAATCATAAAATCCCATACCGTGCTCCTCCTTTTTGCGATTTCGATTGTGTACAATTAAATTGTATGCAATTTATTTTGTTTTGTCAACATGTTTTTTTTTATTGCGCAAGCCTAAATGTTAGCCGAAAGCAAAAAACAGCAGCCTCATTTCTGATGCTGCTGCCATATCTTGAATGAAATTTCTTATTATGAACGATAATCTGCGTTTATCTTAACGTAATCATAAGTTAAATCGCAGCCCCAGGCGGTTGCCTCACAATCGCCGTCGTGCATGTCGACAAATACGATTACTTCATCTTCTTTCATAATCTTTGTGGCGAAGTCTTCGTCGAATTCAAGCGGATTGCCCATCTTGAATACTTCAAGACGACCGGCTTTGCTTTCAAAGAAAAGTTCAACCTTGGTCTGATCGAAATCTACACCTGAATATCCCATCGCACAAAGGAATCTTCCGAAGTTTGCATCGCAGCCGTAAATTGCGGCCTTGGAAAGGTTCGATGAAATAATGGAACGAGAAAGAATCTTGGCGTCTTCTTTCGATTTCGCATTTACAACATGAGCGGTAAAGAGTTTGCTTGCGCCTTCACCGTCTGCTGCCATTCTTCTTGCAAGATATTCGCATACAACGAATAATGCTTTCTTAAATGTCTCGTAATCCGCATTCTTTGAAGTAATCTTTTCATTTCCCGCAAGACCGTTTGCCATCAGGATGAATGTATCGTTTGTAGATGTATCTCCGTCTACGGAAATCATATTGAAGGTATCTGCGATTACTTCGCTTACAGCCTCCTGCATAAGTGATTTTTCGATTGCAATATCGCTTGATAAAAGAGCTATCATAGTGCACATATTCGGATGAATCATGCCTGAACCCTTGCTCATTCCGCCGAGTGTAACTGTCTTTCCGCCAAGTTCAAATGAAACTGCGTATTCTTTGTTAACCGTATCTGTGGTCATAATTGCGATACTTGCGTTGGTTCCGTTCTCAAGCGAGGAATCAAGCTTTCCGCACATGTCTTTTACGCCTTTTACGAGCTTTTCAACAGGAAGCTGCATGCCGATTACGCCTGTAGATCCAACTGCGATTGAATCAACGGGAACGCCCAAATTCTCGCTCATAGCCTTTGCGGTAGCTTCACATGCATCAAAGCCTTCCTTACCCGTACATGCATTTGCGATACCTGTATTTATTACCATTCCGTGCATGGGTTTGTCTGATTTTACAAGCTTCATATCCCACTGCACACAGGCGGCCTTAACTACATTGCTGGTAAAAGTACCGGCGCTTACACAGGGTGTCTCAGAAAAAACCATTGCCATGTCTTTTCTGTTGGCGTACTTTACGCCTGCCTCTGTATATGCTGCTTTAAAACCCTTTGCGGCTGTAATACCGCCTTCGATTATTTTAATGTCTGACATGATAATCTCCTTATGGAGCCAGGCACGCTTAGCGAGCCAGGCACCTTTGTCATTTATTTATTAAATGCCATAATATTCGCTTCGTTTAATGTAAAATCGTAGTAGTTAAGATCTTCTCTCTTGGTCCAGCCAACCTGTTTCCAGAACGCATTTCCGATATCGTTGGTGGTAAACGCGATAAGGCTTACCTTGTTGATACCCTCGCTTCTAAGCTTTTCCATGCACTTAACAACCATCGCCTTGCCGATGCCGTGCATTCTTACGTCTTCGCGAACGCATACATGATAGAGACATCCCCTTCTTCCGTCATGTCCGCAAAGAATTGCTCCCACCACTTCTCCGTCCATGATACTTACTACCGAACAGCCCGGATTTCTTTTAAGGAATTTCTCGACACCCGAATACGAGTCGTCGATGCTTCGAATTGCAAATCCTTTAATTGAGAGCCAGAGTTTCTTAACTCCCTCATAATCTTCAATTGTCATTTCACGAACTATCCAGTCGTTCATTTATCCGTCCTCAAAAATAAAAATTTCGCTTACTATAACATAAGCAATTTATAAAATCAATAAAAGTATTCGAAAATTCTTCTGAAAATATTCTTTTTTACCTCGGGAGCATCTTCTTCCTCGCATTTATATTCGTCCCTGTGCTCCTCGAACAAAGCAATTACTTCGTCTATAATTGCCGTAAGGTCGGCTACTTTTACGGGTTTTTCCAAAAATAATATGTTTGCAGGCATATTTTCTATGCCCG
The DNA here is from genome assembly GCA_947303375.1 of uncultured Lachnospiraceae bacterium. Classification (GTDB taxonomy): domain Bacteria; phylum Bacillota; class Clostridia; order Lachnospirales; family Lachnospiraceae; genus UBA3766. Next base: position 21,126 of record CAMYYF010000006.1, on the reverse strand, counting down.
CAAACTCATCTTTACTCCTAAAAAAACATATGGGAACCTTTATGCCGAGATCCCTGATTTTGCCTGCAATCTCAACGCACAACGAGACTTCGCCTTTTAAATCAATCATAAAAAAATCATACTGCCTTGGCGCTGCAAGAAACGCATCCACTGCACCGAAAGTATCGGTGTAAAGATTTCCGGTGGTGCTTATTCTTCTGTCCGATTCCCTGTCCAAAAGTCTCTCTATTTGTTTTCTGTCAGCAATATTATCATCCAATACCGCTATGTGCATTATAAACCCCCGACGAAAGCAAACATTTTGTTCTCTGTTAATAAAAGACCGATTGAACCGGTCTTTTATTAAATATCTTTTATGATAGTTTTAACTCATTACAATGTAGGATTACAGGTCATGTAATTCAGAGTATTCTCAAAATCTGTAAAGTCATCATCAAAATGAGCATCTGTGGGTCTGCCGATAAGAATAACCATATTATCCGAATAATCACTGAATGCAAATAACCAGATTTCATAGTTCTGATAACTGCCGTAATCGGTTATTTTTTCACAATATGCATAATCCCACTCGTCATTCCATTTATAAAGCTTCTCGTCATAGTAAAAACCTTCATCGTTATCTACGAGTCCAAGGGCCTCGATGTAATTATAGTAAGCTTCATAATTACTGCTGCCGAAAGAGGAAGTCGGAACTACATATGCGGGGAACTCAAACTCTGCGCCGTTTTTGTTGGTGTAAACAGAATACTCGTCATCACCGTATGAATATGTGTAGCCGTAGTTTTCCAAATCTTCAAAATATACACCTGAAAGATTCATAAAATATGAACCTGCATCACCCGGTTTGCCTGTTCCGTTATCTAAATCGTAATCATCACCATACTCACTTAGGAATGATTCCCAGTCATAATCGCCTGAGTAATCATATCCGTCGCCGTCCCAGGCGGGCTCATTAATATCAAAGCCGCCGTTTTCATTGATGGTAAACTGATTGTCTAAATCATAATCATTATTGTAACTGTTTAAAAGGTCGTTAATATCTAAACCATCGCTGCCTGAGTTGGATGAACTTGCATCCTGGATGTTATCGATTACATTGATAACCTGATCGAAATCACCGCTCTGTGCAGCACTCGAAAGTGCGCTTAAACCTGCAATTCCGCCGCCTACCAAAAGACCGCTTGCAACGATAAGTACTATTCCGATGGTACCTGTGATAAATCCGATTACAAGGCCTATGATTGATGTAATTAAGCCGCCTTTTGCTCTTCCTCTGGGCTCTTTTTTCTTGGCAAGACATATTATACCGAAGATAAGTCCCAAAACACCGGGAAGAAATCCCAGGTTAAAAATGAAGCTTGTCACAAGGCAGATAATACCGAGGACCAGTGATGCGGTACAAAGACCGGATTTGTTTTCGTACATAAATTATCCCTCCGAATTTTACACATTTAATACTTTTTATATTACTTACGTTTTATTTTATTTCTTTTATGGGGTTTAAAGAAAAATCAGATTAATCGGGGCAAAAAATATAATAAGCCCGGCTATTATCTGCAATACAAGAATCACCGGCATTCCTACGACGAAATACCAGTGTTTTGTTTTGTGTCTGAATAAATACATGCCTAAAATGGAACCGATTGAACCCCCGATTATCGCCACTAAGAAAAGTGTGGCCTCGGGGATTCTCCATTTCCTTCTTTTAGCTCTGGATTTATCGACACCCATTATAATCAGTCCGAAAAGATTGACTGCTGCCAGATATATTAAAAGTATGAGCCATATATCTTTCATGTTGTCTCCCGAACTGTCTAAAGACTATTTCTGCTGTTCTCTTGCCTGAGCCTTCATTGCACGAACCTTTGTGGAAAGTCCGAAGAGGTTGATAAAGCCTTCAGCGTCATGATGATCGTAAAGGTCACCTGTTGTAAATGATGCAATCTTTTCATCATAAAGTGAATAAGGTGAAGTGGTGCCGGCTTTGATGATGTTGCCCTTGTAGAGTTTCATCTTAACTTCACCTGTTACCTGCTCCTGTGTCTTCTCAAGGAATGCCTGAGCAGCTTCTCTTAAAGGCGAGAACCACTTTCCTTCGTATACGATCTGTGCAAACTTGTTGCCCATCTCCTGTTTTTCACGATATACATCACGGTCAAGGATTAATTCTTCGAGCTGCTGATGAGCTTCGTAAAGAATTGTACCGCCGGGTGTTTCATATACGCCACGTGACTTCATACCAACTACACGGTTTTCAACGATATCGATGATACCGATACCATGCTTTCCGCCGAGTTTGTTAAGGTCACGGATGATGTCTGATACTTTCTTCTTCTCGCCGTTGATTGCAACGGGAATACCTTTTTCAAATGAAAGAGATACATATTCACCTTCATCGGGAGCCTTCTCAGGTCTTACGCCGAGTACAAGAAGGTGATCGTAGTTAGGCTCATTTGCGGGATCTTCGAGTTCAAGACCTTCGTGTGAAATGTGCCATAAGTTTCTGTCTCTTGAATATGAGTTGTCAGCTGAGAAAGGAAGGTTGATTCCGTGCTGATGGCAATATTCGATTTCTGATTCTCTTGAATCAAGAGTCCACTTGTCGTTTCTCCAGGCTGCGATGATCTTTAAATCGGGAGCAAGTGCTTTGATACCGAGTTCAAATCTGATCTGGTCGTTACCCTTACCTGTAGCACCGTGGCAGATTGCCGTAGCGCCTTCTTTTCTTGCGATTTCTACAAGTTTCTTTGCAATAACGGGACGAGCCATTGATGTTCCGAGAAGATATTTGTTTTCATATACCGCATGAGCCCATACGCAGGGAACGATATATTCATCACAGAATTCATCGGTTACGTCTTCGATATAAAGCTTCTCTGCACCGGAGAGTTTTGCTCTTTCTTCAAGTCCGTCAAGTTCGCTGCCCTGACCACAGTCGATACAGCAGCAAATAACTTCGTAATCGAAGTTCTCTTTCAACCAGGGGATAATCGCGGTGGTATCAAGTCCGCCGGAATATGCCAATACAACTTTTTCTTTCATAGCTAAAAAGCCTCCTTATATAACTCTACGCAAGTGTCAACTTGCTCATTTTTATCTACCGTAAATTTTCGATATCTCAGAAAGATAGAAAGAAACTTCTCTACGCTTCTGTCCTTTCAGATACTCGGGGAGTAAACGCCATTTCCAGTTATAGCCAAGCGTTGAAGGGGTATTGATGCGTGAGTCCGAATCAAGGCCGAACACATCCTGTATAGGAATAATACAAGTATCTGCAACAGAACTCTCGGCCAGTTTTATCATATCTTTATTTATATTTTTAACATTCTTTATGTCAAGATACACTTTAAGCTGTGCCTTGTCAACGCGTTTTAACGTTTTGTACCAACCTTTTACGGTATCATTGTCATGAGTACCCGTGTAAACAACGCAGTTTTTATCATAATTATGAGGAAGATAATCGTTATCTTCTTCGGAATCAAAAGCGAACTCAAGCACTTTCATTCCGGGATATCCCGTGCGCTTAACGAGTTTTAGCACTGTAGGTGTGAGGAAGCCCAAATCTTCCGCTATGATTCTTGGTTTGTTCAATTCCTTTTTAACGGCTTTGAATAAATCATATCCGGGGCCGGGAACCCAGTATCCGAACTCAGCGGTTAAATCGCCGAAAGGAATGAAATAATATTCGTCAAACGCTCTGAAGTGATCGATACGAACGACATCGTAAAGTTCAAAGCATTTTTTAAGTCTCTTTATCCACCAGGAATAGTTATCTTTTTTATGAACATCCCAGTCATACAAAGGATTGCCCCAAAGCTGACCTGTTGCGCTGAAATAATCAGGCGGACAGCCTGCCACACCCTTTGGTTTTAAATCCTCATCAAATATAAATAAATCGGGATTTGACCAGGTGTCTGCCGAATCGAGCGCTACATATATAGGAATGTCTCCTATTATTTCAACACCTTTTTCGTTCGCATATTTCTTTAATGAAAGCCACTGCTTTTTAAAGAAATACTGAAGGAATTTATAAAAACCGATCTGAGGAGCAAGTTCTTTCTTTGCTTTTTTAATCGCTTTTTCTTTGCGAAGTCTCAAATCGTCTTCCCAGTCGTACATTGAAGCGCCGTGGTTTTCGTCTTTTATGGCCATATAAAGCGCATAATCGTCAAGCCAGTATGCTTCGTCAAGGATGAATTTCGCATAATCCTTATCTGCCTCGATGAAGCTTCTCTCATAAGCTCTTCGAAGGAGAGAAAATCTTGCATAGTACTGCGCTTCGTAGTCAACGTAATTGCTTCTCTCATCTTTTGTTGCGCTCTGATACCAGTCATTTGATTCATAGAACTCATCATAGGCTTCGTGGCATTCTTCCTTTGTAAGCCAGCCGTTGTCGATGAATTCCTGCAAATCAATGTAGTACGGATTGCCGGCAAATGTTGAAAATGACTGATAAGGTGAGTCACCGTATCCTGTAGGGCCAAGCGGAAGTATCTGCCAGAATTTCTGATTCGATTCTGCGAGAAAGTCCACAAAATCATAAGCCTCTTTTGAGAAGCAACCGATTCCGTATTCATTTGGAAGGCTGAAAACAGCCGTTAGAATTCCGCTTTTTCTCATTTATACTATCGATACCTTAATGTCTTTTTTGGGGAAGAGCTTCCAGATGTCGCGATTGTAATCTTCAATCGTTCTGTCCGATGAGAAGAAGCCTGCCTTGGCGATGTTGGTAAGCATCATCTTCTGCCACTTCTCTCTGTCTTCGTAATCTTCAAGCATTTGGTCTTTGACTTTAATATATTCCTCAAGGTCGATTAAAGTCATAAACCAGTCTTTGTTTAAAAGCTCGTTGTAAAGTCTTTCAAGGTTCTCTTTATGTCCGACCTTAAGAGTTTCTTTCGATATGATAAAGTCTACCGCTTCTTTTATGATGTCCGAATTATCGTACAGGTCTTTTGAAACATAATCCGCTTTTTCATAATGCTTGATTACTTCGTCACTTGATACTCCAAACTCGTAAATGTTGTCTTTGCCGACAAGTTCAGATATCTCTACGTTAGCACCGTCTGCAGTACCGAGCGTAACAGCGCCGTTTAGCATAAACTTCATATTGCCGGTGCCCGACGCTTCCTTGCTTGCAAGTGAAATCTGTTCGGAGATATCGCATGAGGGAATGAGCTTTTCGGCATAGCTGACATTGTAGTTTTCAAGCATTACAACCTTCATGTACTTGTTTACGTCAGGATCGTTATTGATGATTTCTTCGAGCACAAGGATAAAGTGAATGATATCCTGCGCAATTACATATGCGGGCGCAGCCTTTGCACCGAAGATAAAAGTAATCGGTCTAGCGGGCTTCTTGCCGTTTTTAATCTCAAGGTACTTATGAATGATATAAAGCGCATTCATCTGCTGTCTCTTGTATTCGTGAAGTCTCTTTGCCTGAATGTCGAAGATTGAATCGGGATCGATTTCAACGCCCTCTTTTTCTTTTACATATTTTGCAAACTCAACTTTCTTTGTATGCTTGATATCTTCGAGTTCTTTTAATGCATTTTTGTCATCGATAAAATCTAACAGTTTTTCAAGCTCGTTGGCATTCTTTTTAAAGCCTTTGCCGATATGCTCTTCGATATATTTCGTGAGCTCGGGATTGCATGATAAAAGCCATCTTCTGAATGTAATGCCGTTTGTCTTGTTGTTAAACTTTTCGGGATAAATCTTATAAAAAGCATTAAGCTCCGTGTTCTTTAAAATATCGGTATGGATTGCGGCAACACCGTTAATGGAAAAGCCGTAATGAATATCGATGTGAGCCATGTGCACTCTGTCGTCTTCATCGATGATGGCAACCTTGGGATCTTTGTATTTTGCCTTAACTCTTTTATCCAGTTCTTTTATGATCGGAACGAGCTGGGGCACAACTTTTTCAAGATACTCAAGAGGCCATTTTTCGAGTGCTTCCGCAAGGATTGTATGGTTTGTGTAAGCACATGTTTTTGAAACTATATCGATTGCTTCGTCGATGCCGATGGCTTTCTCGCTGGTCATGATTCTGATAAGTTCCGGAATGATTAATGTAGGATGCGTATCGTTTATCTGAATCACGCAGAAATCGTACATATGACGAAGGTCATACTTTCTTTCTCTTAATTCGTAAAGGATGAACTGTGCCGCATTTGAGCACATAAAATACTGCTGATAAATACGAAGAAGATTGCCTGCTTCGTCGGAATCATCAGGATATAAGAAAAGCGTTAAGTTCTTCTCAATAGCTTCCTTGTCAAAGGTAATGCCTTTTTCGACAAGCTTTTCGTCAACACTTTCAAGGTCGAATAAATGTAACTTGTTTACACCGTTTTCGTAACCGATTACGTCAATATCGTAGAGTCTTGACTTAACAGAGCAGTCGCCAAATTCGACCGTAAAAGATGTATCGGTTCTTCTAAGCCAGGAATAATCCTCTATCCAGTCGTTCTTTTCCGCACACTGTAAATTGTCTCTGAATTCCTGTTTGAAAAGTCCGAAGTGATAATTAAGACCGATGCCGGCACCGGGAAGTCCAAGTGTTGCAATCGAATCCATAAAGCATGCGGCAAGACGACCGAGACCTCCGTTTCCAAGAGACGGTTCGGGCTCAGCTTCTTCAATAAGAGAAATATCTTTGCCGTTCTTTTTAAGTACCTCTGCAACCTTGTCATAAATTCCTAAGTTAATAAGATTGTTGGATAAAAGTCGTCCGATTAAGAACTCTGCAGAAATATAAAATATCTTCTTTTCACCGTTGATTCGATCCGTAACGAGCGTTAAATCTTTTGTAAAAAGAAGAATCACATAATATGCTTCTTTATCGCTTAATTCCCTTAAAGGTTTTGCGAATATTTTATTTGAAATATAATCCAGGCCCTCTTCCATATTGGCTTCGAGTAACTGCTTCTGGATCATTTCAGCCTGTAATGACATTTAAAACTACCCTCTTTCAATTTAATTCCACAACATTTTATTGTACAACATGCGCTGTAGTAATTCAATCTTCAGTACTGTTTTGCTCTGTTTTTTCTTTTAGGATTCTTATAAAAGGAATCAGCGAAATGAAAAACATATTAAGGATGAATCTTCCGGGAAATGCAATGTTTTCAAGAAGACTTAAACCGAATATTCCTATATGGAAAAGAAGCGGAACAATAAAATACCAGGGAGTATTTTCTTTTTTCTTCACAAATTTGATAAAGCTTAACACGATTCCCATCATAGAAATCAAAAAGAAAACTGTTCCCGCAATTATACCAAAACTGTAAGTAAACTGAATATATGAATTATGTGCATGCGGTGTTGAATATGTGTTTAACAGCCAGTAAGTTTTATAATCTATATCATGACCCGCAAAATTAAAACGTCTGATATAAAAATCATAAATATATTTTCTGATGCCAAGCACTCTCTCTATACCATTGTATTTTTCATACAGGTATGCGGGATGTTGATAATCCGTTCCGGGAACTATATTGTCTTCATAGGATATTACTCTTTCATCCATAAAAACAAACTCACCCAGCGCTTTTTCATCAATAATGTTTTCCGTGTTGACGAAAGGTTTAATGCCTGTATATCTCGGTTTTAATAAAATGGTTTCAATTATAACATTATTGGTCTTGGCATCCACATTTTCGAATCTTCCCAAAAGGCCGTCGAAGAATTCACCAATCTCAATATATTTCTCGGAATTCCACGGATCGGACCCACGGACCGCATTCGGACGATGATAATCGTCTATTGATATATTGTAAGGAATAACCGCAGGAAGATATCTTACGCACACAAAAACAAGCGGGAAACTGACTATAGCCATTAAAAACATAATTCCGCACTGTTTAAAGAATCCTGCAATGCCTTTTTTGAAAACAAAGAATTCTTCTACAATAAAATATCCCAGAGTCAGAAATGCATAGGACATCATGGCGCTTCTGGTCATAGTCAGCAAAAGGAACGACCACATGGCAGATGCAAAAAAGAATATTGTTAAAAGTACAGCTTTCTTTTCGGTTTTTCTTCTGAAATACGCATAAGCACAAAGCCAGCCTATATAGAATACAACATAAAACAGTGCGTTGACATTTGCATTGTTGTATAAACCTACATATCTTACCTGGTCGTAAGGTCTGAAGAAAAAAGCAAGTCCCTGAATAACAAAGAATCCCGTAATTACAGCCTGTGTCATTCCCACAAACATTTTTTCATAATCATCTTTTCTGACAGGAGCGATGAAGAACATGGTAAATATAAATCCGTAATACAATGTCCAGTCAGATCTTCCTCTTGAAATAAAGGCTAAAAGAAAGAATGCAACAGTCAAAAAGAAAACATACGAAAAAGTCTTTGCTTTTCCTTGGAATTCTTTTTTTATCAAAGAATATATCAGTCTTATGACAATAAATCCGTATGCATATGCCTCAAGAATTCTGCAGGCTCTCGATACATAATAAGGGGATTGAAAAGCATAAAATTTTATTGCAAACGCCGAAATGACTGCGCCGACAATAAGCCAAATCAAATACGGAATTTTTATAAAACTTTTAATCCCGAATCTTAAAACAATCATCGGAAGCAGACAAAAACCGACACAGTTTATCGCTGCTGCCCACATAGCACCGTTTCCGTCGACTCTTATCATACCGACTGTAATAAGTGCTATGAAGCTTAAGTAATAAACCACTGCCTCAATATCAATTTTTCTTTTTCTTAATTGAATCATTTTATCTTAACCTGTAAAAACTCAATTCTTCATCTGCGTGGAGCAGATCCCTGCCCTTTTCCCGGCATAAGAGGTCTGTCTCGCTTCCGGTAAGTGTCACAATGTATTTTGACTGCAGAGTGTCAAAATTATCTTTTACATACTGCGGTTCGCAACAGCTGATTCCGGCTCCCTTTGGAAGCATGTAAAGGTACTGCCATTTGATCGGATAGGAATTACCGTCTTTTACATCAACAAAATTCCAGATAACCACATTATCAAAACTTACATTATCTTCGTCAATTTTTATATTATCGGCAAACGCTTTTTGCCATTCGTCGGTTTTCGCTTCAATACCGGCATTCGTAAAAGGCACCTCATAATCATACGGCGAATTGGCCTTGATGATAAAAAAGAAAACAAACGCAAGCACGATAACGATATTTTCAATATAGTATTTACCGTGATACAAGGCCAGCAGGAATACTCCGAGCGCAAGGAAAGTAAGAAAATGCTTGCTGCCTTCGGTTAACTTATACATCAAAACGAGTGCCGAGAACATTCCGAAAAGAACAAAGATAAAATGACCTTCCACGAATAATTTGTTTTTGTTTTCTTCGTTTCTGTGTTTTTTGAACCTGTTAATATCAAGAATAAAACGAACAATCATTACTAAAAACAAAACAAAGAATGCCGCGAATATCGCACCCGCACAAAGTCCGGTATCGATGCCGCTTTTCATATAATACACAATGTTTAAACACATGGCATATATTCTGTAAAACAGATTGTGAAGACCGGTTGCAAAGCCTTTGTTAAAGAAATCCGTCACCCAGTCAGTATTGTAAAGCGGAGTAAAATATTCGGCGCTTAACTTAACTTTTATGAAAACATAAATCCCGATTGTTGCAACACCCGAAATTACAGAAGCAATTATGCCTTTGGCTTTGTATTTTTTTATGGCAAGAAACGACGGCATTACAAAAAACAAAAAGAGATAAGGTCTCATCAAAGTCATTACTGCCGTGAGTACAAAAAGAATGATGAGTTTGACGGTGTTTTCTTTTGAAAGGTAATTAACCGTGAGTCCCGCGAAAAGAATACATGCGCAAAAACATATAATTTCAGGCATTCCGGAGAGCATGTAACGTATAAAAGGAGTAAAAGCAATCATCATTACACCGAGGGCAATCATGTCTTTTACTTTTATTTTTGTAAGGAATACAAAAAGTGCGCATGTAACGCAGAGAAGCACTATATTACATATAACCGGTGATAAAAGATTCCATCCGAACACTAAACCCCATAGAATCCAGGGAAATACAAGCACAGGGCTCCACGCTGCATATGAAAGCATTTCGGCGTGACTTTCGTTAAATCCGAAATATCCTCTCGGATATAAAAATCCGATCGTTCCTTCAACCTGTTTATAATAAAAAAGTTCATCGTTCCATTCACCTGAAGGAAGAAAAACGTCGGCAATCGTATGCCCTTTTATCGCACAGAAAACCACACATAAAAGAAGCGGAAAAACAAGTGCCGCAAGAACTTTTAAAATGGTCTGATACCGATTATTCTTTTTTAAAAACTCAGTGATTTTTTTCATTTGTTAAAGCCAGTTATACGGTAACAGTGTGTTGTAATCCCGTCCGTAATAAAGTCCTTTAAAATACAGTATTCCAAATACTACCTGCGTTAAAAGTGCCAGAATGCAGATAATTGCAAATACAGGTTTTATCTTCTTTTCAAAAATGTTTTTAAGCAGTACTGCCAGGCTTCCCAGTGCAAAGAAGAATATTCCGTGCATGTATCCCCAGCTGAAATTAAAGTGGGAATATCTGAAACCTTTCTCACATAAAAGCCCTGCTTCAAGAACCGATACCGCAAATATAATCAGCGAAAATTTATAAAGATAATCTTTTTTGATATTTTTTATTAAAAACGGTATGCATACAAGTGCAAAAACATTCGCATAAAAGATAGCCGCTATTACATGCGGATTTGCGCTTCTCCAGACTCTGAAAAAGTCAAGTCCTATGCCGTGTTCCGCTTCCGTATTGCCGCTTCCGAATACACCGCCAAACTGTAATAAAAGGGCGATTAATGTCGGAATCGAACATATAAAGAGGAACAGGATGTATTTGATATTTTTAAAATGTTTTCTTATTAATCTCACTATGCAGACAAACGCCATTGCCGAGCCGATAACAAGCGTAAAACTGGGCTTTGTCATCGTCGTTAAGAATAAAAATACAGCAAAGACAATTCCTTTTTTCCAATTGAATTTTTCCTCATCCTTAAACAAATTAATGAATGAGAAAAACGCACCGATTGCAAAAGGACGAGTTGCTATATATGTTGCATTGTGCCATGGGTTGCCCGAATACGTTCCGTAGAAAACCTGATCCTTAAAAGGCAGGTTTATTTTACCGAATCTCGGAAGCCACCACATTGACATTAAGAAGCATGCAAATATCGAAATCGTAATTGCGAAATGTTGCCAGGTTATTTTTTTTACGGATTCATTTATGTATTTTTCGAGATAATATTTTGTGATTAGAATCGCAAGCGAGTTAAACAATACTTCGGCCAGCGTAACAGCCATTTCTATGGGCAGGAAAAGATCAAAAAATCTGCCGGTCAAAAAGAAAATCGGATACGGAAAAGAGTAGCCCGAATCAATTCCCTGCATCTCCTGCATATAGGCGTAAATATCACTGAAATATCCGCCTTCCTTACCTGCGTACAAAGCCTGTGCATAAACCAGCTGTCCGAAGAAATGGGCAAGCGTAATTAAAAGTATCGCAAAAAGGGCGGCATCAATTACTCTATATATTTTTTGTTTATTATCCGTTTTATTCATTTAAAATCCTTATATCTTTACCGTTAATGCGATCGGTCATACTGAATGAAAAAATACATAAATTATATTATATCACATATTCATGTCTGTTTTCAGTATCTTTCATACATTACCGAATTGCCGTATTTACCCACGATTCTGTAATTATTTTCCTCACATTTTTCGGCCACAAGAGCACCGTCGTATGTGAAAATGTATTTACTTTCAAGTGTGTCAAAATATGTCAAAACATAATCGGGCGAACAGCAGCTTATACCAAAACCCTTAGGCAGTGCGTAAAGGCCGTTAAATTCGGTCACAACCTGTTTGTCGTCCACATAGTCTATAAATACCCAGATAACGGTATTATCATATCCTGTATTGTCCGATAAACTCACATTTTCTTTTTCATAGATTTCTTTCCAGGCGGTTACGTTTTCTTTTATGTTCCTGTCATCGAAAGGCGCATCGTAATCTGTCGGAACGGCTGCTCCTCTTATAATGAAAATCACAAAAAGCGCGGCGATTAAAAGCTTGGGGACGGAACTTTCATGGCCTTCTTTGAAAAGCACGATAAGCGCAACTCCGAGTATGCAGAATACCCAGATGTGACGTCCTCCCTCGTTGGCCTTTTGAAGGAGTAAAACTATTGCGGAAACAACACCCGCAACTGAGATTAAATATGTAATTGCAAGCACTCTGAATTGCCTGTTCTTCTTAAAGAGTGAAAGGAATAAAACTATGATAAATTCAAACAAAAGCAGTACGTAATGCGTGCCTGACGTGAGGCCGTAAGAAAATGCATCGGCCATCTGCGCGAAGATTTCTCTTTTCATATCACGGATTACATATACGCTGCTCCAGAAGCCTTCTGTGAATTTTCCGTGTAAGAAAAGTTTTATGATTCCAAGGTCAAAAAGCGGGGTGAAATATTCTGCGGTAAAAAGTTTTGCAATTATAAAATATCCTGCAAGCGAAGCAAAAGTTAAAATGATGCTTACAATGCCAAAAAATGCTTTCTTGTTTTTAAACGAAAGAACAATCGGAATTATGAAAAATACAACCATATAAGGTCGTAAAAGAGTTAAGAAAACGCTTATCAGAATCAAGAATATGAAGGATGCGGTTTCGCTCTTTTTGCCTTTTTCTTTTTCACACAAAATCCTATATGACAAACCTAAGAAAATAAGTGTAAATCCCGCAATCGAAGCCTCGGGAAGTATGCACATAAGGTGTATGAAAAAGCTCGGGAAAAGCGAATAAAGAAGTGTCAGATAAATAAGCTTTTCGATTTCAAGATCCGTCAGATATACAAAGACTGCAAAAGCAATCGCAAAAAGAAGGATATTAATAAAAACCGCAGATTTAAAGCCCCATCCGAAAATAAGGCTTGCAAGAGCCCAGGGAAGAAGCATAAGCGGACTCCACGCGGCGAAAGTAAGGTTAGCCGCATGGCTTTCGTTAAAGCCGAAATATCCTCTCGGGAACAGATTGTATCTTATGGATTCAACCAGTTTGAAATAATACAGACTGTCGTTGTTTTTTGATGCGGGAACGTAGATTTTTCCAAGAGAAATGCCTCTTACAAGGCAATATAAAAGACAGAGTACAAAAGGAAAAAGAAGTGCGACAAGACACTTCACAAAAAGTCTTTTATTCTTTTTTTCCTTAAAGAACTCTTTGATTTTCATTTTTTATCCTCATTAAACGAAGCTCTCATATACATCGGCCATACGGGTAACAGGATATAAAGGAATAAAACATACCTTACAAGCGCAACCGGACCGAGTAAAAACGTACACCATAAAAGAGCCAGAAATGCGATTGGAATTATAAGCCAAAACTTTTTGTTTCTCAGGACATAAACGCATGCCGCAATTCCAAGGAAAAGAAATGTTGCAGGGGCAAAAATCCACGAAACAAATCCGTTGTTTAAAACAATGTCTCCGGCCTCGAAGTTTTCAAGAACGGCATATAATGCAGGCAGTTTGCTGTTTGCAACCACCGGATCCATCTGATGCATTACCGTAAAGCCTTCCTGTCCGTAGCCGTATAAAACATATCGCGGCCACATGTAATAAAGGCCGTATGTATTTTCCAAAAACGAGTCAACATATTCGCCCGGATACTTTTTAAACCAGGTAAACCAGAGTTTCCAGTAATCAGCTTTCTTCGCATCGTATACATCAACTCTTAGTCTTCCCTTTGCCGCATCCGCAATCTCGGGAACATAATACCCATACATATAGGTTGAATCATAAAACTCATCGAATAATACTTTCTCACTCTCAGGCAGTTCATCGTTTTTGTATGTATAAACTCTTACCATCTGCTGGCAGGGTACCGACATCATTTCTGCTTTTGAAACTTTTTCTTTGGCAACAAGCATCGTGAAAGGTCCCGAATAAAAGATAAATAATGCAGCGGTAAAAAGCAGCATCGCAAGTGCTTTTCTTTTATACTTTTTGCATTTTTTTACGATGAAAACAATTGCAAAAGGAAGCACGGGAAGCATTGCGTAAACTGCGTTATTTCTGAACGAATAAATGATAAAAGCAAAGAGAATCCAGAGTATGCGATTACCTCGTTTTTTTAAAAACTCATCGGCCTTTTCAAAGAGTTCGAGATTTAAAATCATAAAATCCGCAATCGCCATCGAGAAAAGCGTATCCTTCGTTCCCGTAAAAACAAAGATTACGAATACAGGATAAAACGCAAAGAAAATAACCGATGCGACAAAGAGAAATTTATTCTCTTTTCTTTTAAAAATCGTATACGGTATAAAGGCAGTTGCGAGGCCCATTAATACCATCTGAAAAAGCGTATATGCGGCAACGCCTTTGTTGATGCTGCCCGTCAGATCTTCGACTGTATGAATGATAAATCCGAGGATAAGTGTATGGATTACCGGCTGGTGATTGGTGATATTTTTGTCGGCATACATGAAATACTGCCATTCGTTGTCGTATGCGAACATGCCGGGATACATTGCAAGAAAATACGGAAACCAGCAGATAAGAAAAATTGCAAATATAATGAAAAATACGAGAATCGGAGGAAATGCTTTCTTTGAAGTATAGTCTGCTTTCGTCCTTTCTCCTTTTCCAAACAGACGGTTGTTAAGATAGAAATTATCCGTTAATTCAAAAAACGCAAGCATTGCGCTTCCGATCATAACAGATAGAATTACTGCTATAAAAACAACCGACAGGCTCATCACAAAACCGTGATTGTGTTTTGTCACAAATCCGATAACGGAAAAAAGCGACAGGAGCAAACCTGTGGCATATGCAAGTATTATGCTGTAGACTTTGTTTTTCTTTTCCATAGTGTTGGTTTGCCGAAACCCTATCTACTCTTCCGGTTTCTTTTTCAGTTCACGCATTTTAAGAACTTCTTCTGCTTCGCTGCGTTTTTTCCTGAATTTCTTCGGATTTTCTTTTTTGAACTCTTCGAGTTCGTCTTTTATGTCTTCGTATAAATCAGGTCTTTTTTCGCTTGTTCTTTCAAGCGCCATGGCCGTTCGCCACTTTTCGATTTCCTTGTGATTACCGCTTAAAAGCACATCGGGAACAGCCTTTTCATGCCATACTTCGGGTCTCGTGTACTGAGGGTATTCCAAAAGTCCTTCGGAGAAGCTTTCATCGGATGCCGATTCGTCGGACCCGAGTACTCCGGGGATTAATCTTGAAATGCAGTCCACCATTACCATTGCGGGCAGTTCACCGCCGGTAAGCACGAAATCACCGAGGGAAACTTCATCGGTTACAATCTCTTCGATTACTCTCTCATCTATGCCTTCGTAATGTCCGCAAAGGAAAATAAGATCTTCTTCTTTGGCAAGTTCCTCAGCAAATTTCTGATCAAAGGTTCTGCCCTGAGGAGTCATGTAAAGCACGCGGACTTTAAGCTTCTTTGCTCTCGATTTTTTTCTCTTTTTTATGGTCTTGCAAAGATCCTCATAAGCATCAAAAACAGGCTGAGCCTGCATCAGCATTCCGGCTCCGCCACCATACGGATAATCATCGACTTTTTTATGTTTGTCTGTCGAGTAATCCCTTATATTAATTGCATTGATTGATATTATTCCGGCGTCGGCTGCACGTTTCAAAATGCTCGTGTTTAAAGCATCTTCAACCATCTCGGGGAATAATGTCAGAATATGAAAATTCAAAACACTCTCCTTAATCCAACAGGCCTGGCATAATATGTATTGTCATGACTTCTTTGTCAAGATCGATATCAAGTATGCATTCTTCTATCGCAGGGATTAAAACTTCTTTTCCGTCAGGTCTTGTTACGGTGTAAACATCGTTTGCCTTGGTGAAAAGAACATCGGTTAATTCACCGAATTCCTCGCCTTCATCAGTCACAACCTTAAGCCCTAAAAGATCCGCCACGAAATACTCGTCTTCGTCAAGGTCCACTGCATGTTCCCTGTCAACATAGATATTCTTTCCCTTGTAGGGCTCAATCTCGTTGATATCCTTAAACTCTTTAAATTTAACAATTACATACTGCTTAAAATACTTAACACCTGCGATATGTAAGGGCATCAGTTCTTTGCCCGTATCAAGAAAAACTTCATCAAGTTCGTCATATCTTGAAGCATCGTCCGTTGTCGGGAAAACCTTTACTTCGCCTTTTATGCCGTGTGTCGAAGTGATGGCTCCGACCTGCAGGTATTTATCTGAATCTATTACCAATTTTTTCTCCTTGTTAAAACCTTTTATTCTTTAGTTGCCTTGGCCTTTTTCTTAAATATCAGGCTTCTGAAAAGAATGATATTAAGCACTATAAAGTAAGCCGCAATTACGCCCATTGTAATGTATGTCGCAATATCGCTCTTAGGACAGAATGCCGCAACAAGCATCATAGGAAATCCTAAAAGAATTGCGGGGAAGTTCTGGTAAACGATGTTTTCGGATGCGGGTGTCTCAAATGCGGGATCGATTTCACGAAGCAAAATTACACCTGTCGAAGCCGTACCGGTAAGCATGCCGTACATTACCATGAACTGTTCATGCTCGTAGTTTTTAAAGAGTTTTTTCGAAACAAATTTGATATAAAGGAATGTCACGAGGACACCTACCAAGCCGAGGATTAAAAGCACTACCCAGTAATCTTTTATGAGGTCTACTCTGATGGCTCCGATACCTGCAACGATCATGATGTCAAATGCAAATCCGGCGATTCTGTTTAAAAGGAAATTGTTGACATAGTCCCTGTGCATTAAGTTTGTTTTTCTTAAAAGCTTTAATACTTCTTTTACGATGACTGCGGAAAGCGTACCGAGTAAGAAGTTAAAGCCGTATATGGTTGTCTTAAGGCCGTCTCCGACGAGATTGCCGAGAATATACATTAAAAGATATGTCATTGCGTAGCAGACGAAAACAAGCGAAATCTGAAGGGTTAATTTGTCAATGGAATCAACCATCGGTACTTCGCCCTCTTCCTCAACCTTTTCCTGATTAAGTTCAGATACGCTCTCTCGGATTTTGATGTCGCCTTTTCTCTTATGATAGTTAAGGTAAATAACGCCGCCGATACTTGCTGCAAGGAAGCCTAATGCTGCAATTGTAAGGCCGAATGATTTGCCGCCGATAAATCCGTAATCAGTTTCGTAAATCGAACCGTAGTTAAGCGCCTGTCCCGTACCCTGTCCGAAGCCGAAGCAAAGGATGATTCCCGATGCTTTTATGAGTTTGGGAATTATAAAAGATGCAACAACCGTTATTGCAAGTCCGAAAAAGCCCTGTAAAAGATACGTGCTGACTGTCGTGATACCTGTATTTACCACTTCGGATACACGGCCTTTTGTCTTGCCCTTGCTGTCGGACTTTCTTAAGGTCATGGCGATAAAACCGATTGCCAGACAGTGATAGGTCATTATCTCGAGCATTTCGATACCGCTCATCGAAGTTCCCTCACAGAAGATTGACCAGTTAAAAAGATATTCGCCGGTGGTAAATTTAAGTACGGAAGATATAAAAAGTAAGAATATTCCTCCTATTACCGATACGGGAATCAGAGATTTTCTTAGGAATGGAATATATCTTTTTAAAGTATTCCCAACAAGAAGACCTCCCATAATTACTGCGATAAACATAATTACGGGCCAGACACTGTTGCTTGCAAACGATAATCCGCTAGACATTCATTTTTCCTCATTCTCTTTATTTATTTCCCGCCTTCCACAAACCTTTTGATTATGAGCTTGTAGAGATATCCGGGGTATTTGCTCTCCGGGTTAGAAATCTCGTAATACTTTTTATCTTTTGTAGAAATCAAAAGAAATCCGTGATAGAAAATATCACAGTCTCTTATTTCGCTTAAGTGAATAACCTTATCTCCTACCGAAACAGAATCAGTCTTTAAAACAAGCGGGCCTTCACCCACGATTTTTTCGGAATGATCCTTTGAAATCTCGGTCATTTTCTGATTTGGATGTGAAAGAATTGTTGCCCCTTCCTCAAAGGTAAGAGCATCAATTTCTTTTTTCTGCCAGGCGTCCCATTCGGGAATTGTTTTAAAATCAAATCCCTCACCGCTTAACATACCGTATTCATTATACATCCCTTTTAAGCCGCAGTCACAAAAAAAGGTATCTTTCTTTGATTTTATTGTGGCCATTTTCTTGCATTTCGGACACATTACAAGCTCAAACTCTATGCCCTCGGCCAGTTTTTTGCTCTTAAAAGGTATTTTATGGATTTCGTTATATGCATATGCGTCTTCGAAAATATCGGCATTTAAAGCCTTATCAAGCTCGTCGACGCTCATTTTTTCTATGTCTTCGGGGGAATAAATATTTACGAGTTCGCAGGTCATCTTTCCTCGTCTTATATCCGATGACCATCTGGGTGATGTGAAAAATCCTCCGTGGATTTTAAAAGTGACTACAGTGAAACCTAATTTTTTTAAAACGGCCGCACTTGAAGGAACGATTTTATTTGAAAGGCCGTCTGCCGATCTGACACCCTCGGCAAAGAGTCCGACATTGTGTCCGGCTAAAAGATGCTTTTTCATTTCGACTACGGTTGAGAGTCCGACAGTGGCTTTTTCACGAACAATCGGATGGAAGGTCCAGTTGACTAATTTGCCTCCGATTCCTTTTCTTACAACCTGCTCTCCGGCCACAAAATATAGATGTTTGTCTATGGATAAAGCAATCCAGACCATGTCAAGGTTGGTAACATGGTTGGAAATGGCGATAAATGGCACATCAGGCATTTTGTACCGATTTTCGACCTTAAAATTAAATTTAGATTTAACAAAAGGAACGATAACTTTTTTGACAAAATTGTATTTTCTTAAGTCAGATTTGTATGCTTTTACGTTCCCTATATCTTGTGTACGCCCCATACTTCAATTTTATTGGTTTACGGCACTTTTTGCAAGAAAAAAATGAGCCGGAGGAACGGTTATTTCCGTTCTTCCGGCACTTAATTTTCTTATTTTCCGAGAGCTGATTTTATATCCTCTTTCATATCGATGACTGCCTGTCTGGAAGCATCGGCGAAATTCTTTTCGCCATATCCCGGATAGTTTGGACTCTGATATGCAGCTATGATACCTCTCGAGGAATTTATGATAGCGCCAAGTCCGTCCTTGTTAAAGAAGTGAACCAGGTCTGCACCTTTTCCTCCCTGAGCTCCGTAACCCGGAACCAGTATGAAGGTCTTGGGCATTTTTTCTCGTAAAATCTTACCCTGTTCGGGATATGTGGCTCCGACTACCGCGCCTACATTGCTGTATTCGCCGTCCATAGAGTCACTGCCCCATTCATTTACCTTGTCCGCAACATGCTCGTATAAAGGCTTTCCGTCGATAATCCGATCCTGGAATTCGCCTGAGCTTGGATTGGATGTTTTTACCAGTACGAAGATTCCTCTGTCGTTTGACTTGCATACATCCACGAAAGGTTTTACGCCGTCTGTTCCAAGATAGGGGTTAACCGTTGCAAAGTCTTCATCAAACGGAGCAAACTTCTGTCCGCAGATTTCTATGGTTCCAAGATGCCCTATCGCATATGCCTGGGAGGTCGAGCCTATATCGCCTCTTTTTACATCTCCGATTACAACCAGATCTTTTGATTTACAGTAATCAACGGTTCTTTTAAATACTTCCACGCCCGGAACACCGAACTGCTCATACATTGCTATCTGAGGCTTAACTGCGGGGATTAAATCATATACCGCATCCACGATAGCTTTGTTGTAAAGCCATACCGCCTCGGCAATTCCCTTAAGGTTTGCGCCGTATGCTTCGATGCATTCGTTCATTATATCCATCGGGATAAACTTGGGGTTGGGATCAAGTCCCACCACGATTGGCGCGTCTTT
Organism: uncultured Lachnospiraceae bacterium; assembly: GCA_947303375.1. Lineage (GTDB taxonomy): Bacteria > Bacillota > Clostridia > Lachnospirales > Lachnospiraceae > UBA3766. Next base: position 1,208 of record CAMYYF010000006.1, on the reverse strand, counting down.
ACTTACGATATTGTCAATCAGCTTCTGTATCATTTATGCAATCACGCCCTTCTTTTCATCAACGTATTTCTTGATTTCCGAAGCACGTACATACTTAACCACTTCGCCGCCCTTGTCAACTACGAGTGTGGGAGCCATCTGAACGCCGTACTTTCTTGCGAGATCGGGCTGCTCAAGAGCATCAATCAGTTTGTAAGGAAGATCTCCCAAATAATCCTTTGCGATAGCGCAGTTAGGACAGGTCTTGGTTGTAAATAAGATTACCGTGCTGTTATCTGCGGGTGCTGCTGCCTGGTTTGATACACCGAATAAATTAGCATATGCGGGATTAACGTTTTCTGTCTGAGCACTTGCGGGTGCCTGTACACTTTCAGGTGCAACCGCATCGTTTACGGGCTCTGAAACATTTACGCTGGCTGTGATGTTCTGTTCATCTTTTTTATTTAATGAATCAGATTTTGTAAGTGAAAGGTTGATATCGTATTCTTTTCTGTTCTTGAATTCCTGAAGCTTACCGTCATTCCAGTTCTGAACCGGTCTGTAGTAACCGGTGATACGGCTGTAAACTTCGGTCTTGCATCCGCAGTCGGGACATGTATCCTGCTCGCCTGCAAGATATCCGTGGTTCTTACAGATTGAATATGTCGGAGACATTGTGTAGTAAGGAAGCTTGTAGTTTTCAGCTATTGTACGAACAAGCTTTGCTGCAGCCTTCCAGTCGGGAAGCTTTTCGCCGAGGAATGCATGGAATACTGTACCTGAAGTATAAAGTGTCTGAAGTTCGTCCTGAATATCAAGAGCATCAAATACATCGTCCGTAAAGTCAACGGGAAGATGTGAAGAGTTGGTGTAGTAAGGTGTATCGCCTTCTTTACCTGCTGTCTTGATGTCCGGCCATCTTTTACGATCGTGCTTTGCAAGACGGTAAGATGTGGACTCAGCGGGAGTTGCTTCAAGGTTGTAAAGATCGCCGTACTGCTCCTGATAATCGGAAAGACGGTTTCTCATATGATTAAGGACGTCCTTGGTGAATTCCTGGGTATCCCTGCTTGTCATGTCATGGCCGAGCCACTTTGCGTTAAGGCCAACTTCGTTCATACCGATAAGACCGATGGTTGAGAAGTGGTTGTCAAAGTTTCCAAGGTATCTCTTGGTATAAGGATATAATCCTTCGTCGAGAAGTCTTGAAATAACGCCTCTCTTAAGCT
>CAMYYF010000005.1:0-28095 GCA_947303375.1 uncultured Lachnospiraceae bacterium | reverse complement strand
TAAAACAGAAAGTTTTCATCGATATGGAACAGAAGGAATATGTTTTAAAACTCGATGAAGTCGCTGATATCTTTTTCGACGGTGCAAAGGATAAGATAAACGAAGAGCAGATGGAAAACGTTGCGCTTCGTCTTCTTGAAATCGGAGAATTCGACAGATGCGAAAAGTGGTGCAATCGTATCAAAGAGCTTCACCCGCAGACTTTATCTGCCTATACATGCAAATTAAAACTTCTTTTCAACATGGGCAGAAGAGAAGAGTTTTTCGACACAATAGAGGATTTAAAAGCTTCTTCGGTAGTTATAGACAAAGAGACTCTGGAGCTTATCAGAGTTTTCCGAAAGGAATAATCAATGGTATCGCGTAGAACATTAGTTACGATTATTCTGATGATGCTGACGATATTTTTTATGTTTCAGTTTACGCAGGTCGTCAAAGTCAGAAATAATCAGTACGATACAAATGAATATGCAAAAGAAAAGGTTCTCGTACAAAGAGAAAAATTTGTCGCTAACACGCACAATGAACTTATAGTTTTTCTCGGCAAAGAAACCGGCGCCGGTTATAAAACGGTAGAGGAATGGTGCAATTATTCTAAAAGATACTTAAAGGCTTACGAGAATCCTGCAGATTTAAGCATGGAAAATGCAAAAGCAGCACATCTTATTCTGATTGATTCAAGAACATTTAATGTGGGAGATAATGTCGATTATCTTTATGATCTTGCAACATGCAATACCACCATGGTGTTTATAAATCTTCCGGATGTGAAGAAATTTAAAAACATGTACGCCATTAGGGATATGCTCGGTATTACAGAAATCAGACAGGAATATGTTAATGCCGACGGCTTCCAGGTGTTCGACGGATTTCTTTTAGGAGGAGAAGCGGCATATCTGCCTCAGAATGAAGAAGAGAAAAAGTACAATGATTTTGCTGAAGCAGTACCCTGGTATATAACCGGAAAAGGTACGCAGACATATGCCGTAGCCATGATGGAAAATCCGTCCATTGATGCAAATGATTATCCGAGAATTATCTGGAGAAACAATTTCGAGGGCACATATGTTTATGCTGTGGCTAACGATCTCATCAATTCCGATACAGGTATGGGCTTTTTAAGTGCCATAGATTATTCGGCCAACGACTATTTGCTTTATCCCGTAGTTAATGCCCAGAATATGGTTGTTTCCGATTATCCCGTAGTCGCAGCCGAAAACGATGAAAGAATAAAAGAAATATACAGCATGGATTCAAAGAATCTCTCAAGAGATATCTTCTGGCCCGAATATGTTTCTATCGCAACCAGATATAATATCAAGCTTACATGTTTCTTAAATACAGGATATGAAACCGAAAATATCAAAGAGCCTTCGGATGACCTTATGCTCTTTTACCTCCAGCAGTTAAAAGAGGTAGACGGGGAAATGGGCAGAAGCCTTGAAATCGATGATTATTCGAAATTTAAAGACAAGATGAAATATGAAAGGGATTATCTTGAAAAAGATAACGATTATCATTACAGCGCGTCCTATGCGTATAAGTTAAACGATGAAATCAAGGAAGCCTTTCATAACAACGATTCATCACTGCGCAGAATTCATACCGTAGTAAGTACGAGAGAAAGAAATCAGGCTCTTTTATCATACCTTGATGAAACTGTGACTTTCCAGGGTATTACAAATGTGGCGGATGAGTATTCGTACAAGAAAGAACTTAAGCAGAGATGTATGCTGACGGCACTCGGATATTCGACGACATTAATCGATATGCACAAGGTTTTATTCCCCGAGGAGGTTACGGACGAATGGCAGTTTTTCTCGGAGGACGTTTCTTCGAATATCAAAACCTACTGGGCTAAAAACAGAGAATTTGATTATACGGCAGTATCTGAGTCCGATACCAGAGTAAGAGAATTCTTAAATCTTAAATACACTTACGAGCGTGAAGATAATGTAATTACAATTAAGACCGAAAAGACCGATGAATCATTCTTTGTTTTAAGAACGCACGGTGAAAAGGTAAGTGAAGCGAGCAATGCGCATGTTGAGTGTATTGAAGAGGATGCATATCTTATCCATATGTACGGTTACGAATCAAAGATTTATCTTGATGATTCGGACGAAATATTTAAATACAACGGTCTTTTATAAAGCAAGAAAAATACAGTTATGTAAACCTTTATAAGGAGTATAAATGCGAATCTGTATAGTTGCCGAGGGCTGCTATCCTTATGTGGTAGGCGGCGTATCGGGCTGGATTAACAGTATGATAAAGTCATTTCCCGAGCACGAATTCGTAGTGCTGTCCATTATATCGGACAGGACAACCAGCGGGAAGTTCCAGTATAAGCTTCCGGACAATGTTTCGGAGGTTTATGAAGCATACTTAAATGACAATGACTGGGGAACCAAACCCAAGGAGGGAAGAAGAACACATCTTACTCCCAAGCAATACAGAGCGCTTCGAAGCGTTATCTTTAACTACGAACCGGAATGGTACGGTCTTTTCGATCTTTTCCAGAAAACACCGTTTTCGATAGATGATATTTTGATGGGAGCAGACTTCCTTCATATCGTGCAGGAATATTACGAAAAGAATTTCTCGCAGATAGTTTTTTCAGATTTCCTTTGGACTATGCGCTCGATTTACCTTCCTCTGTTTCTTGTTTTAAAAACCAAAGTTCCCAGAGCGGATGTATATCACTGTGTGGCAACCGGTTATGCGGGTCTTTTAGGAAGTATGGCTAAATATCTCTATGGTTCTTCATTGCTTATTTCCGAGCACGGTATTTATACCAGAGAAAGAGAAGAGGAACTTTTAAAAGCAGGCTGGGTAGCGGGTATTTATAAAAACATCTGGATAGAACAGTTCAGAAAAATGTCCCAGATGGCTTACGACAGAGCGGATGTTGTTACGTCCCTTTATTCTCATGCAAGAGAACTTCAGATTGAGCTCGGCTGTAAGGCAGGCAAGACCGAGATTACACCAAACGGAATCGATGTAGAAAGATTTGCGCGCCTAGCGGGCAAAGATCCTTCGGATAATACCATAGACATAGGAGCGGTAGTACGTGTATCGCCCATAAAAGAAATAAAAACCATGATAAGGGCATTTGCATTTGCCAAAAAAGAAGTGCCCAATTTAAGACTCTGGATAATGGGTCCTACCGATGAAGATCCCGAATATGCAAGAGAGTGTTTTGAACTCGTGGATGTAATGGAAATACCTGATGTATTCTTTACGGGCAAAGTTGATGTTACGGATTATCTGGGAAAGATGGATTTTACGATTCTTACCAGTATCAGTGAAGGCCAGCCTTTAACAATCCTTGAGAGTTTTGCTGCCAAGAAACCTGTTATAGCAACAGATGTAGGTAACTGTCGTGAACTTATATACGGCGAGATAGATGACTTAAACGGTGAAGGCGGTATTTTATGTCATATTATGAACGTCGAGGAAATAGCCCATGCCATGATTAATCTCGCTCTTAATCCCGAAAAGAGGAGAGAGATGGGCGAAAGCGGTTACAGACGTGTAATGGAACGTTACAGAATTGAAATGATGCACGAAAAATACGAAGAAATTTACAAGAGGATGAAACGTAATTCACTTGATTCTTTTTATGATAATCAGAGTGTATTCTAAAGAAAGGCGGATTTAAAAGTGGCCGGAATAGGTGTAAGGCTAAACAAAATATATAATAAGAATACCATCACGACCAACGTGGTAGGTTTCGGATACAGTACGGTTATCACTATAGCTCCGATGTTTCTTGTAATCGGTGCCGTAATGTTAATGCAGTATCTTTTGGGCTTTTCACAGATAGGATATGCCTCAAGGGAATTATATGCGTCAACCGTGCTTTATATATTTATTTTCGCTCTGCTTTCGGCGTCGCCTTTTAACGCAGTGCTTTCAAAATATATGTCCGATGTTATTTACTGGGAAACTTATGAAGATATTATGCCCTGTTTCCATGTCGGACTTTTGATGAATACGATTCTTTCGTCACTTCTCGGAATTCCTTTTGCAATCAGGGAATACTTTGTGGGCAAAGTACCTTTAACTTTCGTCCTTGCGGGATATATCGGATTTATGGCACTTATGTTTGTATTTTATACAATGCTTTATCTTTCGATATGTAAGGACTATAAAAAGATATCGTTCTACTTCCTGTGGGGTATGGGATTTACGGTTCTTTTATCACTCCTTTTGGTGAAGGTATTTAAAGTTGAATGTACTCTTGGAATGCTTATATCACTTGATGCCGGATTTTTACTTATCGCGATACTTGAATTCGCCAAGGTAAGAAGCTACTTCAGAGAGAACTCCGGCAAATACAAAGAAGTGCTTATGTATTTCAAAAAATACTGGCAGCTTGTATTAACCAACTTCCTTTATACGTTAGGTCTGTACATTCACAATTTCGTTTTCTGGACCACAGATATGCGTATAGTGGTTGTTAAATGCTTTGTAAACATGCAGAGTTACGATATGGCAACATGTCTTGCAATGTTTACCAATATTTCCGCAACCGTTATCTTTATTTCGAGGGTAGAAATGTATTTCCACGAAAGATACAAGAGATACTCGGAAGCTGTAATCGGCGGAAGAAAAATGGATATCGAAGAGTCTAAAAGAAGAATGTTTTATCAGCTCTCCGAGGAACTTTTAAACCTCGTCAGAATTCAGTTTATTATTTCGGTTGTAATATTCCTTCTTGCGATTATATTCCTTCCGAGACTCGGATTCGGCGGAATGGTAATGCAGATTTATCCCTGCCTGGCAGCAGGCTATTTCATTCTTTTTGCAATGTATGCGGAAATTATTTTCCTTTACTATTTCAACGATTATGACGGTGCGCTGTTAGTTGCTTTGTGCTTTTGTGTAAGCACGCTTATAGGCGCATGGTTCTCGACATTCCTTACACCCATATGGTACGGAATAGGCCTTGTGTTCGGATCGGTAATAGGCTTTGTGGCCGCTTATTTCAGACTAAGGGCTATGGAAAAGAATTTGGATATTCATGTATTCTGCAAAGGCAATCTTATGAAAAAGGGCGAGGGCAGAAAGCCTTCGAATCTTGTTTATGAGAGCCAGAAGTATTCGGGCAGACGGAGAAAATACTAATGAGAGACGGTCTTATAATTCAGATATTGTTAATTGTATTTGGAGCATCGCTGTTACTTACATCTTTTGTTTCTCTTGTAAGACGAAAGATGTCTGAGCCTGTTGTAATTCCCTGGGGAATCGGTGCAGTTATTTTTATCGTGCTTGGAATAGTCATAAGACCCGACCACTGGAGAGAGTATATTTCGCCACAGGGTCTAGCGCTTGTAATAGTAATTTTTGTCTGTGCTGCATATGCTGTTTATTTTTTCAGCATCAGAATCACCGACACCATGAAAAAGAACAATGAGCTGGCGATTCAGGTATCTCTTCTTAATACCGAAGTGGAAGAGTTAAGAAAGAAAATGGAAGCCCTTGAGGAAAAAGATATAGAAAAAGAATCTTCATCGAATGAAAAAGATATTGTTCGTAATTAACACATTGGGACGCGGCGGTGCCGAAAATGCGTTAATTCAGTTAATTAAAAAACTGGATAAAAATGAATATGACATTTCTTTATATGTGATCTTAGGACAGGGTGAACTGATAGAAAAGGTTCCCGAAAATGTTCATGTTTTAAACGAAAACTTTGATGCTTCTTCTGTTCTTTCACACGAAGGAAAGAAAAAGCTAAAAAAACACATATTCGGAATACTTTTTAAAAATGCGTCAGTTTTTAAGAATCTGTTTTATATAGTATCAAACGCCTTTAAAATGATTTTTAAGGGCAGAGTGCTTTTAGACAAACTGCTTTGGAAAACCCTTTCCGACGCATCGCCTGTTTTTGATGAAAAGTTTGATCTTGCGGTATCGTTTCTTGAAGGTGCAAGCGCTTACTATGTCAGAAACTATGTAAATGCCGATAAGAAGGCAGCTTTTATACATGTAAATTACATCGAAGCTGGTTACAACAGAAAACTTGATAAAGATGTTTATACAGATTTCGATAAGATTTTTACAGTATCGGAAGATGTTAAAGAAAGTTTCTTAAACGTTTATCCCGAGTGTGAAGAAAACACATCCGTTTTTGAAAACATAATCGACAAAGAATACGTTCTTAACAAGGCAGAAGAAGAGGGCGGATTTGAGGATGATTTTGACGGCAAAAGAATTCTTACGATAGCGAGACTTACAACACAAAAAGCAATTGATGTTTCTGTTGAAAGTATGAAAAAAATTGCCGAGAGCGGTGAGAACGTAAGATGGTACATACTCGGCGACGGCGAATTAAGAGATAAGATAAAAAGTCTTATCGAAAAAAACAACCTGAAAGACAAATTCATTCTGCTAGGCGTAAAAGACAATCCTTTTACCTATTTAAAGCAGTGCGACATATATGTTCATGCCACAAAGTTTGAAGGAAAGAGCATGGCAATAAGAGAAGCGCAGATACTAGGCAAACCAATCATAGTATCGGACTGCAACAGTAATGTTGAACTCGTAAAAGAAAACGAAGATGCGCTTGTATCTAAACTTGATCCTTCGGATTTAAGCGAAAAGATTAAAACTCTTTTACGTGATAAAACTCTTTGTGAAAAAATTGGGCAGAATGCCGCAAAGAAGTTTGTTGAAAGCGACGAAAGTATAAAAGAACTGCTTTCGCTCATCTGAGTCATATAATCAGAGGTATTGATTATGGCAGCTAAAAGAAAAAAGGTTCTCATAATTATCCCTGCGTTTAATGAGGGAAAAAATATCGGATCTTTGCTTGAAAAACTGGAAAGAAAAGATATATCGGATATCTGCGATATCCTTGTCGTAAACGATGCCTCCACGGATGATACGGGCCGGGTGGTAAGAAGCAGGGGTCATAAGATTATCAGAAATATCTACAATCTCGGATACGGCAGCGGCCTTCAGGCAGGCTACAGATATGCTAAGAGATATGATTACAGTTTCGTAATTCAGATGGACGGCGACGGACAGCATGATCCGGAAAATGTTTTAAATATCTATAAGGCATTAACAACTGCGGATGAAAACAATCAACAGCCTGATATTGTTTTAGGCTCAAGATTTTTAAAGGATTCCGAGGCCTACAAATCGTCGCTCATAAAAAATATAGGATACATTCTTTTCAGAGCGCTTATAAAAATACTGACGGGCAAGAAGATAAGCGATCCGACTACGGGACTTCAGGGACTTTCAAGAAGAACATTCTGTTATTACGCGGGATTCGATCATTTTGACCCGGATTATCCCGATGCGAACATGATACTTCAGATGATTATGCTCGGATACAATGTAAAAGAAATTCCCGCGAAGATGCATAAAAGGACCAAAGGAAAAAGCATGCATTCGGGAATTAAACCCGTTGTTTATGTGATAAGAATGTGCTATTCGATATTTGCTGTTTGGATCAGAATTAAGATCCTTAAGACCGACAAGAAAGTAAACATTAATGATTCACTTGCTTCATAGGGATAAGAGTACAAAATTTTACCCTTTTGATTATTCCGAAAAAAAGAATAAACTGATCAATCCGTTAAGAGGCTGGTATAAGATTTTTTATTTCGATATAAACGAAACGCCGGATTATTCATTCATTGAATCGTCAGACGATGATTCACAAAAGCTTGTGATGGCTTTTGTGGATATATCTTCCGTAAAAGATGGTGACATTGATGAAAAATGCAGGGAAAATCTTAAGAATATTCTTAACTTTTTTGTGTCGCGAAATAAAGATGTTATATTGCGTTTTGCCTATGACCATACGGGCAAAGCGATGGAATTGGAACCAACTTCTTTTAAAACGGTTTTAAAGCATGCTGAAGAATTAATTGAAGCGGTAAATGAAAATCCCGAAGGCATTTTTATAATCCAGGGGCTTTTAGTCGGCAACTGGGGAGAGATGCATTCCTCAAGATACATATTCGATCAGAAGTTGTGTGAACTTTATGATGTGTACAATAATGCGGACAGCCGTATTTTCCTTTCGGTCAGAAAACCTCTTCAGTGGAGAATGTTAAACCGTGATTATGCCAAAACAGGCAGTATGGAAAACATTCGTATGGGTATATTTAATGACGGAATGTTCGGTTCAGACACCGATCTCGGTACCTTCGGATATAAATCCAAAGAGGAAGTCGGTTTCAGAAGTGAGTGGAACGCGAAAGAGGAGAGAGAGTTTTTAAATATTGTCTCCCGCAAATCTCCTGTAGGCGGAGAAGTTGTTCTTGATAAAGTAAATGAAAATCCGGATTTTTCTTTTATGATATCTGCTCTTAAGGAGACAGGCATTACATATTTAAATTCGGAGCATGATAAGGAACTAATAAATCTTTGGAAAAACAATAAGTATACGGGCAACGGCGTATTCAACGGTGATTCCGTATATGATTATGTCGATGCGAATTTAGGCTACAGATTTACAGTTGAGAACGTAAAGGTTAAAAAAGACAGAAACGGGATACTTACAATATCCGTTGATATTAAGAATAAAGGCTTTGCACCTGCGTATTTTGACGTGGATGTTTATCTGGAGATTAGCGACGGAATCGAAGCGGAGACCCATGCGATTAAGGCCGGATTAAACGATATATTTAACGGCGAAAAAAAGACTGTAAGTGCTTCATTTTTGAAGAATAAAGGTCTTGTGACGCTTTATGCCAAAAGAAGCGATAATAACGAAACTGTATTTTTCGCAAGTGACTTTGATGATAAAGGAAAAGTATTATTAGGTAAGCTTGATGAATGAATTGTTTTACTGGATAATTGAATATTTCAAAGTACTGATAGCGTACGGACTTGTATTTTTTGTATGGCCGCTGGTTGTATTCAGAGGATTTCTGAAAGATAAAAGCAGAACCTTCAAATTTTCATTCTGTCTTGTTGCAATGGTTAACATCATCAGCACCGCAGTTGTATTTTTAGGACTGACTCACACCTTAAATGTCTGGGTAGTAAGAGTCTTATTCTATGGTGTGTTTGTATTCTTTTTAATCAAGGATATAACAATCAGCAAGAAAAAAATAAGAGCGATAAAGTATTTTTCTTCGGGTACAATGGGAAGAAAAACATTTATCAAAAAAACAATTGCATCTTTCTTTAAAAGAGCAAAGTTTACAGCTAAAAATATAGCAAAGAATTTCAAAGGCCATATCTTTGAATATGTTCTGATTATAGTTTCCGTGATGTATGCAATGCTTTATTTTTCATGGAATGCATTCCAGAGCTATTCGTACGGCGCTCTTGATATGTACGTTCACAACTCATGGATATACGGACTTGTAAACGGAGAGGTTTACTCTGCAGGCATTTATCCCGAAGCATTTCACAGTGTTATTTATCTTATTTATGCTGTGTTTGGAATTAGGATTTATTCCATCCTTTTGTTCCTTGCGGGAATTAACATAGCTGTAATTATTGTTTCCGCATATATTCTTTTAAAAGAACTGTTCAAATGGAGATATTCATCCATTATTGCTTTGGTTTTATTCCTGATACTGGACGTAAAGGGTTCATATCCGGTTGTAGGAATGTCAAGACTGTCATGGTCCGTTCCGCAGGAATTCGGTTTCCCGATGTTTTTCCTATGCGGAGCATTTCTTTTACGATATCTTAAGAACAGCAAAAAGGAGCCTTTCAAAAAGTTCTTTAATGAGAATCTTTTAGTATTCCTGCTTGCAATTGCGGGAAGTATATCAATACACTTTTACGTTACGATGATGGCATTTTTCTTATGCCTTATGATAGCAATTGCTTTTGCACCGAAATTCATTAAAAACAAGACTTTTGCCAAGATTGCGATAGGAGTCGCGATAGGAATATTTATTTCGATAATGCCGATGGTTATTTCGTTCTGGGGCGGCAAGAAGTTCCAGGGTTCGCTTAAATGGGCGCTGGATTACATGAAAAATTCAAAGATGTCCTATGAAAGAGAAATAATCATAAAAGAAAAGGTCTGCGAACTTTTAACGTTTGACAATGATACCGCAAATACCGCAACAGCGACAGGCATACTGACCTCTTTAAAGAAAAACAGTGACAGCGCATTAAGAACTGCAGAACGTGCCAAAAAGGTCAGCAAGATATCAAATATTTATGACCAGACATATGTATTTATGTTCGGTAAAGGCCGTGCAGCGTTAATTCTTGTATTTGAAATACTCATCGTTCTTTTATGGCTGGCACTTAAAATATATGCGATCATAAAAAAGAGAGACGATGACGAAGTCGATGTCGGAAGATATGACGGATATCTGGCGATTGTACTCATTGGAATAATGTTTATTTTATTAAACAATTTCCATTCGCTCGGATTCCCCGAAATATTCGAAACAGGCCGACTTTGCGCATTAACACAGTTACTTGCTCTTGCAGTACTTTTTGTACCGCTTGATTTAATAATGTCATTCCCGTCACTTAATATTCCGAGTCTTGCTGCTTCAATAACCGCCGGTGGTGTTTTGATTTTACAGATCATCCTTACGGTTGCGACAGGCAATTATCACGGTTATCTTTTCAGCTGGCTTGAAAGATACAATTCTGCTGTTAAATGTGCGATATCTATTACTGAGGATATGGGAAAGAATAATTTCACCATCATTTCTCCGACGGAAGAGCTTTATCAGATTATTCAGTACGGCTACCACGAAGAAATGGTCAGTTTCCTTGATATGGCAAAAAGCGGTGAACCTTATTCGATTCCGAGTGAATATGTATTTATATTCGTGGAAAAGAAACCTATTCAGTATCATCAGTATCATTTTGCTTCAGGTCCCGCATGGCTTGCGAGCGAAAAATACACGGATTATCTGGATACTCTCGTTCCTATCGTAAGCCGCGAACCCTATATTGTTTCGGCTGAAATAAAAGAGGAATATGCAGAAAACGATTACGGATTTATCTTCACCTACGATTCTTACAAAGTAATCGGTTTAAGAACAATCCTTGAGTCTAAAATGTATGACTGGTGTCAGCAGTTTGACAAAGCCTTTCCGGGCGAACTTCATACATATTACGAGGATGAAGACTTTGTCTGCTATTATTTCAAGCAGAATCCCAGAAACAATTTCGATTTGTCATTTACCGTGCAATAGTGCGAGGATTTTTATGATTGATATTAATCTTAAAAACTATGAAATACATGATGTTGCGGGCACACATTTTCTGGTAAACGTCTCCCAATCGGGTGATGTTTTTGAAAAGCCCCTTGAAATAAATGAGTTTGCTTCCGAGGTCCTAAAACATATGAAGGACGGCATGAGTGTGGAAGAGACTGCTAAAACCCTTTCCCTCGAATACGAAGCGGATTATGAAGAAATCTTAAAAGATGTGAATGATTTTCTAAACGTTTTGAATGAAAAGATCGTCTGAAGAATTATTATACAATTCAATAAAATGGTATTTATATCCCGAGAAGAGAAATTCGGTTTCTTTTGATGAGTATACTTCACAAGATATCGAAAAGACTTTTAATATTGCAAAAGGACATGTAGTCATACCTTTTATTTTTGATGCGTATACGGATTGTTCTCTTAAAGAAAAAGTAAATGAAACAATCATAAAAGAACTTAAAGCCGTCACAAAGCAGACGGTCCTTCAAAGCTACAGACTTATTTTCCTTACAAAATATGTATGTAACCTCCTAAAAGAAAACGGAATAGAAACCGTTATTCTAAAAGGTCTTGCGGCAGCAAGGGAATACCCGGAAATGCTTTACCGCAAATCGGGCGATGTCGATCTTTATCTAATTGATAAAAGCAAAGAAAAAGAAGCGGTTGATGTGATGAAAAACGCAGGCTTCTTATTCTTTGAAGAGGATCAGAAAGAAAATCATCAGACCGTGCTTGTAAGCAAAGACGGAATCAAAATAGAACTTCATACGATGATTATCGAACCTTTTTCGGATAAGCGGGCAAATGAAAGAATTGCTCTTTTTGAAGACAGAATAAAGGATTATGTCGAAAGCTCAAATATATGGGGAAATGAATTCCCTGTTTTGCAAAGAGGCGCATTTGCTTTTACCCTTTTACTTCATGCTTTACAGCATTTTATGAGAGCAGGATTCGGTATAAAGCTTTTATGTGATATGGCAGCTCTTTTTGAAAACGGCTTAAATGAAAAAGAGAAAGAAACTTATCTTTACCTCGTAAATGACTGCCGTCTTTTAGGATTTTCAGAAGTAATTCTGTCAGTATGTGTCTTTTATCTCGGACTTGATAAAGATAAAGTACCTCATACATTATGCGGTATAGAAAAGTGTTATGCATTCCTTGAAGATGTATTAAAAGCTGAGGAATTCGGCCGAAACGATTCAAACCGAATGGCGGTGGTAAACGGCTCCGGCCCTTGGGCATATTTCAAAGAGTTCCATCATCAGACGAAATTATCGTTCCCGAAGGCCTCAAAAGTATTTATCATAATTCCTGTACTTTGGGTCATAACCCTGGTAAGATTTTTGATAAACAATAAAAAGGTCAGAAAAACAACGGCCAGAGAAATTTTTAAGAATGCAGGCCAAAGAAGTAAAATGGCAGGCGAACTTGAAATATTTGAGAGATAAATATGAACGAAAAAACCATTGATATTGTAATCACATGGGTTGACGGAAGCGATGAGGTGTGGCAGAAGCGAAAGAGCGGGTTTTCAAAGAAGGATTCCGACAAAAGGGATGAGCGCTTCAGAGATACAGGCTCTTTAAAATATCTGCTTCGCGGTATCGATCTTTACGCACCATGGGTAAGAAAAGTTCATCTTGTTACAGAAGGCCATTTGCCCGAATGGCTTAATAAAGAGTGTGAAAAACTTCACATTGTTAAGCACGAAGATTTTATGCCTGCGGAAACACTTCCGACATTTAACAGCAATGCCATAGAAATGTATCTTCATAAAATACCAGATCTCTCGGAAAGATTTATTTATTTTAATGACGATATGTTAATCCTAAAAGAAGTGGAAGAGAGTGATTTCTTTGTCGGCAACAAACCTAAAGATATGCTCGCTCTTCAGCCTGTGGTGGCAAATCCAAACAATCCCGTTATGTCTAATATATTTTTAAATAATGCGATTGTTATATCCCGTCATTTCGACAAAGAGGAAAATATAAAGAAAAACAAATCGAAATATTATCATGTCGGATATCCTTTGAAGTATTTCGTATACAATTTTTTGGAGAATGCATTTCCGCTTTATACTTCTTTTTATACCGTTCACGGACCTGCGCCTTTTTTGAAATCCACATTTGAAGAGGTCTGGAAAAAAGAACATGATACGCTTTATGCCACGGCGAACAATCATGTAAGATCCAAAGATGATGTTTCGCAGTATCTTTTCAGGGAATGGGAAAAGCAGAAAGGCAATTTCATTCCCGTTAATCTTCATAAGGATTTTGCTTATTTTGAAATCGGAGATGACAACAGAAAACTTATATCCTGCATAAAGGGAAAAAAGAAAAAAATGATATGCATCAACGATACAAGCAAAGATGCGGATTTTGATAAAGCGGTAAGAGAAATAAACGAAGCACTTGATAAAAATTTGCCCGGAAAAAGTCGCTATGAAATGGATGAATAAGCAATAAAAGTGGATGAATAAGAAAATAATTTATTGACGGTTTGTCCATCATTGACTATAATGGGAACTGGTGGTTTGTCCATCATTTAAAAATAGGTTACGATGTTTTGGAATTAAATAATTGAAGGGAATTCAAAAAATGAAAAATTACGAAAAACCCGTTGTACTTGCAAACGAAGAGCTTGCAGAAGGTGTTTATGCCGGAAGTGGTGACTGCTATACATATACCGGTAGTATCAGTCAGGTACCCGATCTCGGCAGAGACTATTATGTAGTTCATATCGACGGCAGACATGAAGCTTCCGACAAGCATCACAGTACCGGACGTTCATTACAGATTGTATTCAACCAGCCTGTAACATATATGAGCAGTATGGGTGAGAAGGTTGAAGGCAGCGGAACAAGTGTACTTACACTTACATTTGGCGTAGGCAACGGTTCATACCATCACAATGCTTCGGATAATGCAGGTCTTTCGGATCTTAAGATTTACTCAGAACCCGGACTTGAACTTATCAGTGTTACATCTACTTACTGCAATCATACCTGCGGCCAGCATGATGGATTAAACTAATTTAAATTTTTTGACTGATTATAAGGACCCTGTCTTTTGGCAGGGTCTTTTAAATTAAAAGAAAAACACCCTTTAACACTTTTGTGATATAATAATGTGTTGTGTGTAAAAATACGGGTAAATAAATGTCCAAGATTAAGTTTTACATTGAAAGAATAAAGGCCGGAAGACTCAAGTCCATGTGGGCCCAGATAAAATGGATATACGGATATGCCAAACATTATTTTTGGCATATGCTTTTCTATACCGTTCTGGGAATGGCGGGAGTCGGTGTTTCTCTTTTACTTGGTCTTGTTTCAAGAGACATAGTTGATATCATCACCGGGCATAAAACCGGAGAAATTCTCAAGTATTTCGTTATGATGATTGTATACAATGTAGTTTCTCTGGCTTTCACACAGATAACAAATTATATTTCTTCATATATCAGCATGAAAGTCGATGCCGAAATCAAGGCTGATATTTTCTCGAAGATTCTTATTACCGACTGGGAATCCTTAACGTCATATCATACGGGCGATCTGCTTGTCAGATGGAGTTCGGACGCGAGCAACATCTCGGCGGGAGTACTCAATTTCCTTCCGAATGTTGTGATTTATATAGTCCGGTTTATTTCCGCGTTTGCGATGATCATTTACTTTGATCCTTCATTTGCGATTTTTGCATTTCTTGGACTTCCCGTCAGCTTTATTCTCTCAAGAACCCTTATGAGACGAATGGTCAGAAATAACGAGAGAAGTGCAATGATGAGTGCGAAGATGTCCGGATTTAACCAGGAGGCATTTTCAAATATTCAGACCATAAAAGCTTTTGATCTGATAAAACTGTATGTTGAGAATCTTAAGTCTCTTCAAAAAGAATATATTTCCATGAAACTGGAATTCCAGAGAATGTCTATCTGGACTACGGTGCTGTTTTCAACCGTCGGAATGCTGGTTTCATATTCCTCTTACGGATGGGGAATTTACAGAGTATGGAGCGGAGCCATTACATACGGTACCATGACCATGTTCTTGGGGCTCTCGGGAACTTTAACGGGCGCCATGAACAATCTGACCTCGGTGATTCCTTCCATCATCAGCTTAACGACTTCCGCGGGACGTCTGATGGATATCGTTGAGATGCCCAGAGAAGATTATTCCAAAGACGATGAAGCCAAAGCATTCATGGAAAAATACAAAGATGAAGGTATCAGTCTTAAGATTTCGGATATAACTTTTAAATACAAGGCAGGCGTGGTCAATGTTTTCGAAGATGCTTCGATGGATGCACATCCGCATGAAATCGTGGCTCTGGTAGGCCCTTCCGGCGAAGGAAAGACCACAATGTTAAGATTGCTCCTTTCGCTTATTTTTTCGGGTGAAGGCGATTCGGTTATATATAACGGCATAAAAGAAAATGAAAATACAGAATATATGACCTTAAGTCCTTCGGCGAGAAAGATGTTTTCATACGTTCCTCAGGGCAATACACTTTTCTCGGGAACGATTGCCTACAATATGCGAAGCGTAAAACCCGATGCCACGGATGAGGAAATAATCGATGCTTTAAAGATTGCATGTGCATGGGAATTTGTAGAAAAACTTCCCGAAGGAATCAACAGCGAGATAAAAGAGCGCGGCGGAGGATTTTCCGAAGGCCAGGCTCAGAGACTTTCGATTGCAAGGGCAATAATCAGAAAATCTCCGATACTTCTTTTAGACGAGGCAACAAGTGCTCTCGATGTGAAGACGGAGAGAAGACTGCTTAAAAATATTATGAAGGACGAATATCCGAGAACCTGTATAGTAACGACACACAGACCTACGGTTCTGACAATCTGTAACAGGGTTTACGAGATAAAAGACAAGAAATTAAACGTGCTTGACGATATTGAGATAGACAAACTTATAAGAGATTTCTAATTGGTTTACATAAAATTTGAAACCTGCATATTTTTATGGGTTTCGGTAAAGGAATAAAGAAAAATGGAAAAGAAAAAAGAAGGTTTTGGAAGTAAGATCGGTTTTGTTTTTGCGGCTGCGGGATCTGCGGTAGGACTCGGCAATATCTGGAGATTTCCCTATCTGGCAGCCAAATACGGCGGAGGCATTTTTCTTTTAATATATCTTGTTCTTGCCGTTACGTTCGGTTTTTCGCTTATGATAACCGAAATAGCGATTGGCAGAAAAACAGGCAAATCGGTTATAGGTGCATATAAAGACGTGGATAAGAGGTTCGCATTTTTGGGACCGATAGCTGCGGCTGTTCCTTTTATCATCACACCTTATTACTGCGTTATCGGCGGATGGGTACTTAAGTATCTGGTGGTATTTACCACAGGAGCAGGAAAGAGTGTTGCCGACGAAGGAGATTTCTTCACCGGATTTATAGGCAAATGGGGCCAGCCCACGCTTTTCTTTGTGATTTTTGCTCTGCTTACCGCACTTGTAGTTATATTCGGTGTTCAGAAAGGCATTGAGAACATAAGCAAGATTTTAATGCCTGTACTGCTTGTTCTCATCGTCGGAATTGCGATTTATACGCTTACCATTCCCGGTGCTATGTCGGGCTTTAAATATTACGTGCTTCCGAACTTCAAGGGATTCACGCTCACCGTATTCCTTAAAACGCTTGTAGCGGCCATGGGACAGCTTTTCTACTCCATGTCCCTGGCAATGGGCATCATGGTCACTTACGGCTCTTATATGCGAAAAGAGGACTCTCTGGAGGGTTCTGTAAGGCAGATAGAAATATTCGATACCGCTGTTGCTTTTCTTGCCGGTATGATTATCGTGCCTGCGGTATTCGCGTTCAGCGGCGGAGACCCTGCTGCGTTAAACAAAGGTCCGAGTCTTATGTTTATTACGCTTCCCAACGTATTTAAGACCATGAAGGGCGGTCAGATAGTCGGCGGACTTTTCTTCTTCCTCGTAGCGCTTGCGGCTCTTACATCGGCTATTTCACTGCTTGAGACCATTGTTTCGATAGTATGTGAAAAAATCAAAGTAAACCGTGTAATCGGAACTTTAATATGCCTTGCGTTTGTGCTTCTGGTCGGACTTACATCCGTATTCGGATACAGTATCTGGAGCGAAGTCAAGATATTCGGATATCAGTTCCTGGACTTCTACGATTTCGTTTCAAACAACGTAATTATGCCTGTGGTTTCTCTGATTACATGCGTACTCATAGGATATTTTGCAAAGACCAAATTCGTGGAAGACGAAGTTTTGTACGGAGAAGAGAAATTCGGTGCAAAAGGCCTGTACAAGGTTATGATTTTAGCCATCTGTCCTATCTGTATGATAGTAATTCTTATAAGCAATTTATTCTTAAGTCTGTAAGAAATCATAAAAGAAATAAAGCGCCTTTATATCAAAACAGATATATGAGCGCTTTTTATATTGGTTTACATAATTATTTAGACTTGATTTTGTGAATAATCTTTCCAATGGGTTTCCTGAACGGCAGTAAGAAAAGCCAGATTTGCCAGGAAAGAAAATAAAAGATATTGCTTGTTTTTATCTTTTTACCTTTGTGATAAAAGGCGGTCATAATACCGTGAACCTGCGATACTTCAAGAGGACCTTCGACAACGGATTCGTTATCACCCACGAAGAATACTTTATCGTCTTTTACCTTATATACGCGGTGTAAAATAAGCCTGTCGTTCTTTCTTCTGTACAAAAGAACATCGCCTCTGTGTATTTTATGATCTCTGATAGGAGAAATAACGACCTCATCGCGTCCGGGCACAATAAGAGGGTACATACTGTATCCCTGTGGATGCAGCCGGACACTCTTGTTATCGGATAATAAATCCACAATTTTAATTTTCTCAGAAAGATTATTGTCCATCATTATTTTTCCTAATTTAGGTAATTAAACGTCTCTTTACGACCAATGACATTGTAGCATTTTTGAGTATGCAATGCTATAATTATTGCAAATAAAGAGGCGAGGAATTTATGCTCAGAAACGAATCTTTTTACCTAAAAAGAATAGCAGATGTTCCCTATATTTTACCGACGGGCCAGATGGTTGCGGATCATATGAGGGGCGTTAAAATAAATGAAACCGGTGCATTTATCTGGGATAGCCTGAAGGAAGATCTTACAAAGGAAGAACTTAACGAAAAGTGCTATAAATATTTTGAAGCTTTGGATGAAGACAAAGAAGAGATAAACGCAGGTACGGATGAGTTCATAAAATATCTTGACTCCCTTGGAATGATATTACCGAAAGCGGATATTAAGCCTGATTACATAGAATCGGCAAAAGATAAACTGTTACCGTATAAAAATCTTGATTTTATACAATCAGTAGGAATAGCAAATATAAAGATCGGCTTTTACGGAGACAGAGAAGTTCTTACGGATAAATTTGATGCGTTTGCGATAAAAAGCGAAGGAGCTGACGATTTAAGAGTAGAAATAGTTCATGAAAAACCTGAAGTCCTTGCAGGATTTGATATAATAAAAGATGCGGCGGTTGAAACGACTGAATGTGATGACAGATATATCTTAAGATTTCCGGAATCGGAAAAGATAATAGAATGTCACTTAAGCAAAAAAGGAAATTTCGCCAGATTTTATATAAAGAATGATTTGGATGAGGGCGAAAAAGATCTTTTATTCCACGCAATAAGAACTGTATTTCTTTACAAAGCTCTTTCAAAAGGCATAGTTGCCGTACATAGTGCTTCGATACTTTATAAAAACAGCGTATGGCTTTTCTCGGCATCTGCCGGAACCGGCAAATCCACACACACAAGTCTCTGGAAGGAACTGTTTGAAACAAAGATTGTAAACGGAGATTTAAATCTTTTAGGATTTAAAGACGGAAAGCCTGTGGTGTACGGACTTCCCTGGTGCGGTACCAGCAATACATTCGATGTAAAGACTTATAAGCTCGGCGGTGTGATTTTACTTAAAAGAAATCAGACAAATTTCGTTGAAGAATTAAGTGAAGATGAAAAAGAACTGCTAGTGCAGCAGAGAATCATATCTCCCACGTGGGATAAAAATTTACTGGATATGCAGTTTGAAACAGTAGATAATATTATAAAAGGCGGGGCCTTAATTGCAAGGCTTAACTGTACGAAAGACTGTGAAGCTGCAATCGTGATGAAAGAATATATTGATAAAATATAGATAAAGAAAAGAAAAGGTAATGTTAAAAATCGAAAGGAGGATTTGTTATGATCGGTTTAATCGGATTTAATTGGTTCAATAATAACTGCAGTGTAGGCAGAGATTTATGGGCTCTTGCGCTCTCTGAAGGCGGCGGAAATCCCGGAATGAAACATAATCCCATCTACGTAAAAGAGCAGGATGAATCCGCCACAGAAATCGTTGAAGAAATAACGGAAGCCGACTCCTTTGACGAGTAAGCTTCAGGAGGTTTTATAATGGAATTTTTACTTTTAAACGGAAACGGTATCAATGATGCGTTAAACAACATTGAAAACGGACTTAATTCCGCAAATAACTCTGCATTTTCCTTGTACGGAATATTTGTAGCTCTTGCCGGAATCTTTGGAATAGGCGTATGGGCATTTGGGATTATATGCGCGATTATTTCATCGGTGTTTGCATTTCTTTTTATGATACTCGAGTATCTGCTTCCGGCTATTGCACTTTTTAAAATGGCCAAAAGAGCCGGATATAAATACCCATGGCTTGCTTTTATTCCCATCGCTCAGACTTACCTCGAATTTGTATTGCCTCGAAGGGAATTCAATCTTTTGATTAAGACCAAGAAACGTAATTACATGGGTATTGCATTCCTCGTATTAACATATTTCGGAACTTCGATAATAATTGCATTAAACGTAGTTCCCGCTGTCGGACAGCTCCTGGATTTAGCACTTCCCATTGTTCTCATGGCGATGGCATGGCGTAAAAGATACGATATGCTTGTTACATTCAGGGATAAGGAACTCGCAATTCCCATTTCGATTATCAGCATATTCTTACCCTGGGTTTATTCGATAGTACTTATTATCTCGATGGGCAGAGAGCCCGAATACGGCGCAGGCAATTACTATAACGTATATATGGAAGACCACTAAATCATTGATTTGTGATGTTTTTGAGATTTCGTCGGCAGGAAACTGTCGGCGGAATTTCTGTGTTAAAAAACTTGTTTAAGGATTGAGGCATGAAAAAAGGCGACACGTTTGAAGGATATGTAACTAAATATGATTTTCCGAATGTCGGACACGTATATGTCAGCGAAGGCGAAGATAGTTTTGACATAAAGATAAAAAATGCAATCATCGGTCAGAAGGTAAGAGGCACAGTAAACAAAAAGAAACACGGACTTCTGGAGGCGAGACTGGAAGAGGTTCTTGAAAGATCACCGCTTGAGACTGCGAATCCCTGTCCTCATTTTAAGGAGTGCGGCGGATGTACATATCAGACATTTCCTTACGAAGAACAGCTTAAAATCAAAGAAAAGCAGATTGTTGATATGCTAAAAAAATCCTTAGGCGAAAATGCTTTGGATGTCGAAGAAGCATACGAAGGAATCCTAGGCAGTCCTGATGAAAGCGAATACAGAAATAAAATGGAGTTTTCATTCGGCGACGAATATAAAGACGGACCCCTTGCACTCGGAATGCATAAAAGAGGCAGCACATACGATGTTGTAAATACATTTGAATGCAGAATTGTCGATGAAGATTTCAGACAGATTTTAAAAACTACTTTTGATTATTTTACGAGGTTAAATCTTCCGTACTATCACAAGATGAGGCACGAAGGCATTCTTCGTCATTTGTGTGTCAGAAAGGGCAGAAAATCCGGAGAGATTCTTGTATTCTTAGTTACCTCGTCGCAGTGGAATCTAACATATTCGGAAGAACAGTGGAACGGTATTCTTGATAACTGGAAGAATGAGTTATTAAGCATAAATACCAAAGGAAAATATGCAGGTATATTACATATCAAAAATGATTCGCTCGCAGATGCCGTAATAGACGAAGGAAGCACGATTCTTTACGGAAGAGATTATTTTGAAGAAGAACTGCTTGGACTAAAGTTTAAGATTTCACCTTTTTCGTTCTTTCAGAACAATTCGCTTGCTGCAGAGATTTTATATTCCAAGGTTAAGGAATATCTTCTAACAGGTATTGAGGGAAAACCGGTTGTATATGATTTATATACAGGCACCGGAACCATCGCACAGCTTGTATCCGAAGCAACGAGTAAAACAATAGGTGTTGAGATAGTAGAAGAGGCTGTAGAAGCAGCTAAAATAAGCGCAGAGCGTAATAATATTAAAAACTGTGAATTTATTGCGGGAGATGTTTTAAAGTGCTTGGAGGGCATAGAAACGCTTCCTGACTATATTATACTTGATCCGCCCAGAGACGGAATCAATCCTAAGGCTCTGGAAATAATTCTTGGCTATGGAGTTAAAAGGATAGTATATGTATCTTGTAAGCCTTCGAGTCTGGCAAGAGACATATCCGCATTCTATAAAAAAGGATATAAATTAAAAAAGATGTGCTTAACGGATTTATTCCCAAGCACATATCATTGTGAGACTGTAGTACTTCTTGAAAAAGATAAGTGAAATAGAAGATTAAATAATTAAACCTGTCCCTTTATCGGGACAGGTCTTTTTTATTTTGTGATACAACTGATTACTGTCTGATTCTTTTCTTCGTTATGATTCTCAGATTTATCTCTTGCTCTTATAACAAAGTAGTAGGTTTCTTCTGATTCGAGACCTGTGATTGTTGTCTGATTCGGATATACGTCAGGACCCACACCGTTTTCGTAACCGTCACCGACATCGGGAAGTATTTCCTTGCATACAGCTTCGGTTAAGTCGGGATCGTTCTCAAAATCGAACGGAGTCTTCTGGTAGTAAACGTAATAAGCAACGTGATTCTTGTCCATTGCCACATCCCAGCGAAGTGTTGCTCCGCCCTTGACGGGAACAATCTGCTGAATGCCTACTCTTGCATCGGGTGCTTCGGGAGGATAGGCTGTGGAATCGTTATAAGTACTGGTCCAGAAGGGTGCCGTAGTATCTTCGGTTTCCTGATGATCTATGACGAAGTCATTAACCAGTGTTACGCTGCCGTCAGTAATATAATGCATGAAACCTGATTCTTCGGCGATATTCATGTCTTCCATAAGAATACTCAGACCGTCTTCGGAATTGTTGTAGAGAGTGTCTTTTAGGTGGTATTCTTCGGGACCTTCGGCATATCCTAACGAAAGTACTTGGAAACCGTCCGATCGTGAAGCTTCGGCAACAAGTCTCGGAGCGTAATTATAACGGTTGTCGGCCGAATATCCTTCGTAGAAAAGAACATCGGTATTTGAATCCAGATGATAACTTTCGAACATTACATAATCCACGTACTGACGGGGATTAAACTTGTAATGAGGAAGAGCGGGGTTGTAGAAGAAAATACCACGGTTCTGAAGCACAAGCTTATCGGGATATGTTTCTTTCAGCAGTTTGCAAAAATCTCTTACGCCGGTGCCCGTCCATTCGAATCTGGTCATATTGTAACTGGTTTCGTTCGTATATCTGTTGGGAGCGGCGGTATCGATGGTATCGAGGAAAACTCCGTCGCATCCTAAGCTTCTTCCGTAATCGTCCGAAAGAATTTCTTTTAAGCCGGGAACCTGATCTTCGCCGTCCATAGTCATATTATCGAGTACTTCAAACCACGCGGGGTCGCCGATATTGGTGAAAGCACAGTTGAAGATGGGGTTTATGTCGGGCTTGCCGTCATGATTGTTGTCGTCCAGATAATAGGAGGCATAGCCGGTACCTGCGGGAGAGGGATTGCCCATAGGGTCGACTCCGTCAAGCGATTCGGTACCTGCGGGTCTCGGATCCACACGCGGACCTGTGCCGTCGCCTGTAAATCTTGAATCGTTTAACATCTCTTCGGGAGTCATATAAGCGGTTCTTAAATCTTCACCGATAGCTATGTATCCAAGAACTTTGGTTCCGCTGGACCTGATTTCCTGAACCTGTTCCCTTGTTATATTTCCCATTTTAGGATGTATGATTACAACTTCATACTGTTTGGCTTCTTCGATGATATCCTCATTAAGAACGCCATAGTAAATCATGTATGACTGTTTTGTATCATAAGAATAATCATGTGTTCCGGGAGCATATCCATAAGTCTTAGCAGGTTCAACGGGAGTTACAGCAACTGGTTCAACAGTATTATTCTCGTTAAAGTAATTGTACTCTTCGGGCTCAAACAGTTCGCAAGATGTTGGAACCAAAAAAGACAATAGCAAAAAAGAAGCAATAATTGCTCTGCGTTTCATTTATAATATCTCCAATTATTGATAATTAAGGTGTCAGATGTGAAGGGCCTCTGAAGAGGAACATCGCTTCTTTTATGTTGAGTCCTAAAAGAAGCATTGTAAGTCTGTCGATACCAAGGCCGAATCCGCCGTGAGGAGGACATCCGTATTTAAAGAATTCAAGATAGAATTTAACGTCTTCCGTAAGTCCCTTTTCGTCAGCCTGAGCCTTTAATACATCGTATCTGTGCTCACGCTGTGCACCGGTTGTGATTTCAACGCCTCTCCAGATGAGGTCGTAGCCCTGGGGAACGCCCTTTTCGTCACGCATGTGATAGAAAGCTCTCTTTTCAGCACTGTAATCGGTGATGAAGAGGAATTCGTGGCCGTAATGTTTCTTTACCCACTGGTAAGAAAGACGCTCTGCATCTGTAGTAAGATCGCCTTTTTCAGAATCGGGAACTGTAAGCCCATATTCTTTTTCAAGTGAATCATAAAGATCCGCAAGCTTTACTCTGGGGAAAGGAGTTGTGGGAACGATTACTTCTGCATCAAATTCTTCGGTAGAGAAGAGTTCTTTGATTTTATCGCCGTATTTTTCCTTAACCTTTGTAAGAGCATATGTGATTAATTCTTCCTCCATTTTCATTACGTCTTCGCAGCCGTTGATGTAAGAAAATTCAAGGTCGAAACATGTGAATTCTGTAGCATGCTTGCTGGTAAAAGATTTCTCTGCTCTGAAAACAGGGCCTACTTCGAAGATCTTTTCAAAACCTGAAGCCATAGCCATCTGTTTGTAGAACTGAGGGCTCTGTGCAAGATAAGCATTGGGAAGGTTGTAGTTGGGGAAGTAGTCAAGTCTGAATACATCCGCGCCTGATTCACTTGCAGCAGCAATAAGCTTGGGTGTATGAATTTCGATGAATTCTTTGTTAAGTAAGAATTCACGAAGAGCGGCTGTAAGAGTGGTTTGAGCCTTGAACATAAGCTGGTTTCTTTCGGTACGAAGATCAATCCATCTGTATTCGATTCTCTGGTCTATTGAAGAACGCTCTACAGCTGCTTTTTTCTTGGTAGCGGGAATATATTCCCTTGCGATGGGAAGTGCAGCGGCAACAGATTCGATTTCGATGTTTGACGGAATGATTTCAACTCCGCCGAGTTTTACGAAATCGCTTAAAAGCACTTTACCTGTTACTCTTACAACGGTATCGGGAGTGATTTTGCTTAAGGTTTCTTCCCAGTCGGGATGGAGTTCTTTTTCGATAGTTACCTGAACTCTGCCTGTAATATCTTTAAGTACAAGGAAAGCCATTGCCTTGCCGTCTCTGTAGTTGTCGACGAAACCTGCAAGGGAGACTTCTTTGTCTGCATATTCTTTAACATTTTCAATGTAAATACGTTCCATTAAATAACCTCTTTTCAAGAAAATTTTACCTTTAATAGTGTAAAACCCCGACGGATAAAAGTCAACTAAAGGAAATGCTATATATTTAAGAAAAAATATATTTTTTTTATGATTTGTGCTATCATAACTATGTATGGTGTTTTTTGTGTAAAACGGGCATTTTAGTAGGGCAAAAATATGTATAAAAGTCGAAAAGCTGCTTTTATAATCGGTGCAATCATTTTCGCATTGATTGGTGCCGGATTCTTATTTCTTTTTATTCGTGTAAAAAACACACCTGAAATCACTGTAATTCAGACTGCTGCAGACACTAACGTCAACAAGGGGGATTTGCATGTTGACATGCCCATAGTCAAGGGGTGGAATGACAGCGGATTTCATGCAAATCAGTATGACGCCAAGCTTTACAACAATACATTTAACAATGTCAAAGACTGGTCAATCACGCTTAAACTTCCCAACAACGCCAAAGTAAACGATTCGTGGAACATATCGCTTTATGAAAATGAAGACGGTACGGTAACGATTATCAATACACCCAATCAGGGCTTTAACGACATTATCGAACCAAAGGAATTTATTACTTTCGGTTTCATTCTTTTTTCGAATTCCGATGAAGAAATAAACGATTTTGTCATCAAAGCCACACCCGAAGCAAAGATAACGGATTATCCGCTTTATTATATTTTGCTTTTTTTGATATTTATAAATATCGTTTTCCTGTCGATAAATATTGCGGTGGTAATAAAAGATCACCAGTACAAAGTCAGGACCGAGCATGACCGTAAAATTATCATTCAGTCGATGAAGACTTTCACCAACTTTATCGATGCGAAGGATAAATACACGAGAGGTCATTCGATACGTGTAGGTTTTTACACCAAAAAAATTGCCGAGAAAATGGATTTTGATGAGGACGAACTCGATAATATCTATTACATTGCACTTCTTCATGATGTCGGAAAGATAAATATTTCCGATGCGATATTAAACAAGCCCGGCAAACTTGATGATGAAGAAAGAAGCATAATCGAAACTCATACCACTAACGGTGCACAGATCCTAAAAGATTTTAACTCCGTGCCTCATATAGTCGAAGGCGCGAGATACCATCACGAAAGATATGACGGCAAGGGATATCCCGAGGGACTCGCGGGAGAGAATATTCCACTTGTTGCCAGAATTATCTGCGTAGCCGATGCTTTTGATGCGATGAATTCCGACAGATGCTACAGAAAAGCATATCCGATGGAAAAGATCGTAAAAGAATTAAAAGAGGGAGCAGGCAAACAGTTTGATCCCGAAGTGGTAAAAGTAATGCTCGGGCTGATAGAAGAAAAGGTATTTTACGGTATCGGTTCGGACGATAACGAGGAATAAATTTAAGGATTGTTTAGGAGGCCAAATGCTTAAAAGATTCTTAAGAACAACCAAAGGAAAAGTTATTGCTGTCAGTGCGGCTGTTGCTGCGGTTGCGCTCGTTGGTGTAGTTGTTTTCATGCTTATTATTAACAGCAATAAATACAGAAGTATTTCTGTAGCCGATGTAAAAGGAATTGTTAATATAATCGGTCAGAAAAACAACGGCCAGGCATATAAAGGCCAGCGTCTTTTTGACGGTGACGATGTCACGGTAACGGAAGACTCCGAACTTACTTTGTGCTTAAATAACGACAAGTATGTTTATGCCGACGAAAACACACATTTCAAACTTGAGGCTGCTTCGTCAAAGCAGGGCAACAAGTTAAAGATAGTACTTGATAAAGGTTCCGAATTAAACGTTCTTACAGCCAAACTCGGAGACGGTGACACATATCAGGTTGATACTCCAAACTCCACTATGTCAGTAAGAGGTACGAGATTCAGAATGACAGTTTATACAGGTGAAGACGGATATACTTATACACTGCTTGAGGTTGAAAGCGGTGTAGTTTTTGTGCAGTTAAAGACATTAACGGGCGAGTACAACGGAGTTGAAAAAGAATTCTACGCAGGTGAGAGTGCTCTTATCAGAGGCGGAGATGATTTCTCCGAATTTGTACTTTCGGACGAAAATACAGAAGTCTGGATGCTTGATCATGCAAGCCTTCCTTCAGAAGCTGTTCCGAGATTGGTTGAACTTCTTAAAAAGAACGAAGAACTTGAACTTGCGGCAAAAGAAGCTGAGGAGACAGTTGTAATCGAAGAAGACGACAAAGATAAGAATCAGGTTGCTGAAAAAGATACGGATAAAGATAAAGATGCCGACAAGGATGCTGATTCCGACAAGGATAAAGACAAAGATGCCGATAAGGATTCCAAAGACGGTAAAGATAAAGACGCAAAAGACAATAATGATTCTAAAGATAACAAGGATAATAAAGACAATAAAGACAACAAGGATACCGCAAAGGATAATAAAGATGCGAATAATCAGGCAAATAATGGTGGAGAGCAGCCTGTAAACAATCCCCAGCCTACTAGTAATCCTGAACCTGCAAACAATCCCCAGCCTGCAAGTAATCAGGAACCGGAGCATAAGCATACATGGGGAGATTGGTATTACAAAGCCGGTGAGGCTCCGAGCTGTGAAGCCGGCGGAACACGTACCCATAAATGTTCAGGCTGCGGAACTGAAGAGTCTGAGCCGGTAGGTGCTTTGGGACACAATTGGGGAGCTTGGTTCTATAAAACAATAAAGGAAGAACCTGATTGTACAAACGGCGGAGTTCATACTCATACTTGTTCGGTTTGCAATAAAGAAGAATCTGAACCTGTTGGTGCATTAGGACATGATTATTCTAATTGGGTTACAGATACTGCACCAACTTGTGGTACAGATGGAACAGAAAAATGTGTATGTTCAAGATGTGGACAACCGAACGGAGATACAAGAGTGGGACAGCCTGCAACGGGTAATCATAGTTGGACTCCAACGGGGAAGATTGCGAATGAGATACAAATTTTTGATTCAGCTACAGGTAAAATAAACGGAAGCAAAGATGTGGAATATAAGTGTGATAATTGTCCTGAAACAAAATGGGAACATGTAGATTTTTAGTTTTCCATAAATCATTAAACTATATAATTTATGTATCAATTATATAAACAGTATAGGAGTTTTTTGCTTAAGGCCCAATTTTTAATCAAGTAAAGGAGAAAAACTATGTCAAACTCAAATTCATCAGATGCATTGGCCGTATTATTTGCGGGCGGAGCATCAATATTAT